>NZ_CP157484.1:5477500-5607716 GCF_045348435.1 Alsobacter sp. KACC 23698
GTGCGCATGGGCGTGGGCCGTCGCGCCGTGGTCATGGCCCTCGTGCTCGTGAGGGTCATGCGCGTGCGAGCCGTGCGCGTGCGCCGCGGCGGCCTCATAGGCGCCCCGCTCGGGCTGGAACGGTCGCTCCACCACGGTGGCCTCGGCGCCGAGGCCGCGCACCATCTCGACCAGCACGTGGTCGTCCTCGATCCAGAGCGCGTCTTCGCCGATCTCGGCGGGGGTGTGCCGGTTGCCGATATGCCAGGCGATGCGCATCAGGCGCTTCGGGGTGGCGGCGCGAATCTCGATCAGGCGCTGCGCGGCCGCCTGGACGCGCACGAGGCTCCCGTCCTCCAGCCGCAGCGCGTCGCCGTCGTTCAGCACGGTCGCCTTGTCGAGATCGAGCAGGAAAGCGAGGCCCTTCTCGCCCGTCAGCGCGACGCGCCGCCGGTGCCGGCCTTCGTGGTCCAGCGTCACCGTGTCGACGACGCGGTCGGCCTTCACGGCGGGCTTGCGGACGACGGCGGTGGCGCGAAGCATGGGTCCAACTCCGATGGCGACTGGCTTGGTCCTAGCACGCGCGGCGCGCTTAGGCATCCGCCCGATGGCGCCGAACGATGAGTCCGATCACCGCCATCGCGACCGCCGCCAGCGCGGCGAGCACGCCGGCCATCACGATCCCGGCGCTAACGCCGAAGCGCTCCGTCACGATCGAGAACACCAGCGGGGCGACCGCGAAGGAGACGTTCTGCACCGGCGCGATCTTGCCCAGGTAGGACCCGTAGATCGCCGATCCGAACACCCAGAGCGGCAGCGCCACGCGCGTGACGCCGAGCAGGCCGGAGCCGACGCTGTAGATCAGGATGAAGGCCGTCGCGCCCGCCACCGAGCCCTTCGTGGCTCCGATGAGCACGAAGGAGAGGGTCATCACCACCGCGGCGAACACCGCCGAGCCGATCGGCGAGACCCGCCGGCCGAGCAGGAACTCGATCAGCCGCGCGAAGACCTGCAGCGCCCCCATGGCGGAGCCCAGCGTGAGGGCGAGGCTGGGCGACATGCCGACATCGCGCAACAGCTCCACGATGTGCAGGGACAGGCCCCAGGACACGAAGCCCGAGCATGCGAAGGCGGCCATCATGGCGAGGACGACGGGCCGGAACCCGCTGGGCCTCACCACCGGAGGGGCGGCGGTCCCGGAACCTGCGCCGCCCCCCATCGCCCTGCGGCGCGGCAGGGCCCAGCCATGCAGCGGCGCGCAGACCAGCACGTTGACGGCGGCGTAGAGGACGCACATCCAGCGCCAGCCCATCAGCGCCTCGAGCCAGACCGTGATGGGCCAGGCGACCGAGGACGCGAGGCCGGTGATCAGCATGAGCACGATCATGCTCTGGCGGGCGTTGTGGCCGGCGAGCTGTGCGATGGCCGTGAAGGACGGCAGCGTCAACGCCAGCGTCGTCGAAAAGCCGAGCGCCAGCCAGACGAGCGCGTAGCTCACCGGGCCGGCGACGAGCGCCAGGAGCCCGATCGACACGCCGGTCAGCAGCGAGCCCAGGGTCAGGAACGGCGCCGCGCCATGCCGGTCGAGCAGGCGGCCGAGCGCCGGCGAGATCAGGCCGGAGACCACCAGCATGATGGTGACGCCGCCGAAGATGAATTCGGGCGAGACGCCAATGTCGGTCGCCATCGTCCGGCTGATCACGCCGGGCAGATAGAAAGTCGATCCCCAGCCGATGACCTGCGTCACCGCCAGCACGGCGGTCGCGCGTCGAATCTCCTGAGCCATCCCGTCCCCGACGCGGGCGGCCTTCGCGGCGCCGCCCCAGCGACCCAGGCTTATGCGGCCGGGAGCGAGCCGGCTAGCGCGGATGCGGCAACGCAGGGCGGCGATGCGCGCCGGTCAAGGCTCGTCGACGACTCGAAAGGTTCAGAACAGGAAGTAGCGCTGCGCCATCGGGAGCTCCGTGGCGGGCTCGCAGACCAGGAGCTCGCCGTCGGCCGTCACCGCGTAGGTCTCCGGATCGACCTGGATGTCGGGCGTGGCGTCGTTGTGGATCATGGACGCCTTGGAGATGCCGCCGCGCACGTTTTCGACCGGCACGAATTCCTTGGCGACGCCGAGCTTCTCGCGCAGGCCGTCCTGCATGGCGGCCTGGGAGACGAACACCACCGAGGACGCCGTCAGCGCCTTGCCGAAGGCGCCGAACATGGGCCGGTAGTGCACCGGCTGCGGCGTCGGGATGGAGGCGTTCGGGTCTCCCATCGGGGCGGCCGCGATGGATCCGCCCTTGATCACGAGGTCCGGCTTCACGCCGAAGAAGGCGGGCGACCACAGCACCAGGTCGGCCAGCTTGCCGACCTCGACCGAGCCGATGTGCTTGGATACGCCATGCGCGATGGCGGGGTTGATGGTGTATTTGGCGATGTAGCGCTTGGCCCGGACATTGTCGTTGCCGGACCCGTCGCCCTTCAGCGAGCCGCGCTGCTTTTTCATCTTGTCGGCCGTCTGCCATGTGCGGGTGACGACTTCGCCGAGCCGGCCCATGGCCTGGCTGTCGGACGACATCATCGAGAGCGCGCCCAGGTCGTGCAGGATATCCTCGGCCGCGATGGTCTCGCGCCGGATGCGGCTTTCCGCGAAGGCGAGGTCCTCGGGGATCGACGAGTCGAGGTGGTGGCACACCATCAGCATGTCGAGATGCTCGTCGAGCGTGTTCACCGTGAAGGGCCGGGTCGGGTTGGTGGACGAGGGCAGCACGTTTTTCAGCCCCGCCACCTTGATGATGTCCGGCGCATGCCCGCCGCCCGCGCCTTCGGTGTGGAAGGCGTGGATGGTGCGGCCCTTGAACGCCGCCACCGTGTCCTCGACGAAGCCGGATTCGTTCAGCGTGTCGGTGTGGATCATCACCTGCACGTCGTGGTCGTCGGCGACGTTCAGGCAATTGTCGATGGCGGCCGGCGTGGTGCCCCAGTCCTCGTGCAGCTTCAGCGCGCAGGCGCCCGCCTTCACCATCTCGACCAGCCCCTCGGGCCGGGAGGCGTTGCCCTTGCCGGAGATGCCGAGATTGACCGGAAAGGCGTCGAAGCTCTGGATCATCCGGGCGATGTGCCACGGCCCCGGCGTGCAGGTGGTGGCGTTGGTGCCCGCCGAAGGGCCGGTGCCGCCGCCCAACATGGTGGTGACGCCCGACATCAGCGCGTGCTCGATCTGCTGCGGGCAGATGAAGTGGATGTGGCTGTCGAAGCCGCCGGCCGTGAGGATCTTGCCCTCGCCGGCGATGATGTCGGTGCCCGGCCCGATCACGATGGTGACGCCCGGCTGGATGTCCGGATTGCCGGCCTTGCCGATGGCCGCGATGCGACCCTCCTTGAGGCCGACGTCCGCCTTCACGATGCCCCAGTGATCGAGGATCAGCGCATTGGTGATGACGGTGTCCACCGCCCCGGCCGCGTTGGTGATCTGCGACTGGCCCATGCCGTCGCGGATGACCTTGCCGCCGCCGAACTTCACCTCCTCGCCATAGACGGTGAAGTCCTTCTCGACCTCGATCACCAGCGACGTGTCGGCGAGCCGCACCTTGTCGCCCGTGGTGGGCCCGAACATGTCCGCATAGGCGGCGCGGGAGAGCTTGGTGGCCATGACCAGGTCCTTATATTCTGCTGATTTCATCGCTCATTAATTTGGCGTAATGCGCTTCAACACGCTCAAACAAAGCTCTGGCCGTTTCGTCAATTTTTATAGTCCGTTCTGCATCGAGCTTTCTAGATTCCTGGCCGCCAAACTCACTATGCAATGCGTCAATATTTCGAACTAAATCCTCGGCATTCTGTAATTCACTTTCAGGAAATAAATACCTCTTATCTAGAAAAAACGATTTATAACGATACAATGAAATCAGTGATTGTGCACTTAAGAGTGCACGAATTTTAACTCGAAGTTCTAAGCCATCTGAAGAACCAAAATTGTGTTTTAGAGTGCTTCTGTTTTCCTGTAACTCCGCAACAAATTTCTCAATAGTATCCAATCGTTGTTTTAATACATTTATCAGAATCTCCCGTCGTTTTGTTCTTTTGTTAACAAAATTAGTGTAGAAGACTCCTGCTATGCCAAAAAATAGATCCTATTGTTACCGAAACTATTGTTGCTGAAATCTGACTCAAGCCAGTCTCCGTGGTGTTAGTTACAGCTTCCCCATCACGGCCTGCCGGAACCCGTAGACCTCGCGGTTGCCCGCCAGCGCCACCAGCCGGACTTCGCGCGTCTGGCCGGGCTCGAACCGCACGGCCGTGCCGGCCGGGATGTCGAGGCGCATGCCGCGCGCGCGGTCGCGGTCGAAGCTCAGGGCCGCGTTGGTTTCGGCGAAATGGTAGTGGCTGCCGACCTGAATGGGCCGGTCGCCCGTGTTGGCGACCGCGAGCGCGACCGTCTTGCGGTCGACGTTCATGACGATGTCGCCGTCCAGCGTCATCACCTCGCCCGGAACCACGGCCCCGGACGCGCCCCGGATGGGGTTATGCACGGTGACCAGCTTGGTGCCGTCCGGGAAGGTGGCCTCCACCTGCACGTCGTGGATCATCTCGGCGATGCCATCCATCACCTGGTCGGCCGTGATCACGTGCGCGCCGGCCTCCATGAGGTCGGCCACCGAGCGCCCGTCGCGGGCGCCTTCCACCACGAAGTCGGTGATCAGCGCGATCGCCTCGGGGTGGTTCAGCTTCACGCCGCGTTCGAGCCGCCGGCGGGCCACGTTGGCCGCCATGGCGATCAAAAGCTTGTCCTTCTCGCGCGGGGAGAGGTTCATCGGACGATCTCGCTCAGCATTGCCAGACCCGCGGCAGCGGGCCCGATTGGAACCGGGACAGGAAGGCGGCCATGTCGGCCCGCAGCACGGCGGGCGACTCGGCGGCGAAACGCAGGCACAGCATGCCGTTCCAGGCGCTCGCGCCGCAATCGGACTTTGCGCCGTCCAGCGCAGTTCTAGCTTCTTCGATGCGGCTTTCCGCGTTTGGCGCGAGGTGCAGAACGGTTGCAACCGCCCGGGCGCCGCCGCCCAACGCCGGGCGGCCCAGCGTGTCGGCAAGCGAGCCGTCCAGCCGAACGGCGTCGGCGAAGACGAGTCGGCCGCCTCGGCGCACCTCCCAGCGGTCTTCGAACAGCCCCTCGCCGAGCGTCTCGCCCGACGCGACGCGGCCGAACACGACGGTTTCGGCCAGCGTCAGGCTGGCGGTTTCGGCCATGTCGACCTTGAGGCGTCGACGCAGGCGCGAGCCTGAGAACAGGATGGACTCCTGCGGCAGCCAGGACAGGCGCGCCCCGTCGGCGATGTCGATGGCCACCGCGATCTCGGCCGCCGCGCCGTCCGAACGATAGATCTTCTCGGCCGACTGCGTGGTGAGCACCGCCTCTCCGCGCGCGTCGAGCGTGAGCGACACGTCGAGCCGGTCGCCGCCCGTCATGCCGCCGCCGGTGTTGATCATCACTGCTTCGCAGGCGGCCGCCTTCGGAAACTTCAGCCGATAGCCGCCCGCCTCGCGCAGCGCCATGACGCGCGTACCGCGCCCGGTGGGAGCGAAACGCGCCTGGATGACGCCGGAAGCGCGCACATAGGCGGGAAGGGCGGCTGGGCGTGCGCCCGTGGCCTCGAATTCGGGATCCCGCAGCATCAAACGCGTCGGTCCATGGCGATCATCCCTCCCCTGCAGGGGAGGGTGGACGGCGCGAAGCGCCGGACGGGTGGGGCCTTCGCCAGGCGATGCGCTGCAGCGTCGAAACCGGCGCAGTCCCGCGGGCGTCGCCCCACCCACCGCCTGCGGCGGTCCCCCCTCCCCTGAAGGGGAGGGACGGCGCACCGCGATCGCGGCCGAAGTAACGCAGTTGGCGCGCGCCCGTCAGTCCCGTTCATCGCGTCCGCCTCACACCGAGAGATGCCGGCGCACATCGGTCTCGACCATGTCGGCGCGGGCGCCGGCGAGCACGATCTGGCCGCGGTCCATCACCGCGAACGTGTCGCAGAGGTCGCGGGCCCATTCGAAATATTGTTCCACCAGCAGGATCGCCATGTCGCCTTTCTGGCGAAGGTAGTCGATGGCGCGGCCGATGTCCTTGATGATGGAGGGCTGGATTCCCTCGGTCGGCTCGTCCAGCACCAGCAGCGCCGGCCGGGTCACCAGCGCGCGGCCGATGGCGAGCTGCTGCTGTTGGCCGCCCGAGAGGTCGCCGCCGCGGCGGTTGAGCATGTCCTTCAGCACCGGAAAGAGGTCGAATATCTCGTCCGGGACGAAGCGCTGGGCGCGCGGCAGCGGGGCGAAACCGGTCTCCAGGTTCTCCTTCACGCTGAGCAGCGGGAAGATCTCGCGCCCTTGCGGCACATAGGCGATCCCGCGCCGCGCCCGGTCGTAGGGGGCGAGGCCGGCGAGGTCGGCCCCGTTCCAGGCGATGCGCCCGCGCTTGATCGGCTGGACCCCCGTGATGGCCCGCAGCAAGGACGACTTGCCGACGCCGTTGCGGCCCAGCACGGCCGTGACCTGCCCGGGCTGCGCCTCCAGGGAGACGCCGCGCAGGGCCTGGGCCGCGCCGTAATAGAGGTCGATCGCCTCGATGGAGAGCATGTCAGCGTCCCAGATACACTTCGACCACGCGGTCGTTCGTCGACACCGCGTCGATGGCGCCTTCGGCCAGCACGGAGCCCTCGTGCAGGCACGTCACCTTGCAGCCCAGCGCCCGCACGAAGGCCATGTCGTGCTCGACCACCACCACGGCGTGGTCGCGCGCGATGGTGGCCAGCAATTCGGCGGTCTGCTCGGTTTCGTGGTCGGTCATGCCGGCGACGGGCTCGTCGACCAGCAGCAGCTTGGGGTCCTGCGCCAGCAGCATGCCGATCTCCAGCCATTGCTTCTGGCCGTGCGACAGGTCAGCCGCGAGGCGGTGTCGGTGATCCTTGAGGCCGATCGTCTCCAGAACCTGGTCGCGCTCTCCGGCGGTGACGCGGTTGCGCCAGCCGAACAGCGACGAGGCGGCCGTGCGCGGGCCCTTCATGGCCAGCAGGATGTTGTCGTCGACCGTGTGGCTCTCGAACACCGTGGGCTTCTGGAATTTCCGCCCGATGCCCAGCTCCGCGATGGTCGCCTCGTCCAGGGTCGTGAGGTCGACCTTGCCGTCGAACAGCACGTCGCCGGAATCCGGACGCGTCTTGCCGGTGATGCAGTCCATCATGGTGGTCTTGCCGGCCCCGTTGGGGCCGATGATGGCGCGCATCTCGCCATGGCCGATCACCATGGACAGGTTGTTCAGCGCCCTGAAGCCGTCGAACGAGACGCTGACGCCGTCCAGATACAGGATGGACTGGGTGAGTTCGGGGTTGGTGACGGACGACATGGGATCACTCCGCCCCGGCCGGCTGCGGGCCGGGATCGACGCCTTGCTCTGAGGCCAGCGCTTTGGTCGAACGCGCCTCCGCGCGGCCCTTGCTCCAGGACGTCATCGTGCCGACGATGCCCTTGGGCAGGAACAGCGTGACGACCACGAACAGCGCGCCGAGGCCGAACAGCCAGATCTCCGGGAAGGCTCCGGTCAGCCAGGTCTTGGCCCAGTTGACCAGCACGGCGCCCAGCGCCGCGCCGACCAGCGTGCCGCGCCCGCCGACCGCGACCCAGATCACGGCTTCGATGGAGTTGGCGGCGGCGAATTCCGACGGGTTGATGATGCCGACCTGCGGCACGTAGAGCGCCCCCGCGACGCCCGCCATGCAGGCCGACACCGTGAAGGCGACGAGCTTGTAGCGCTCCACCCGGTAGCCCATGAACCGGGCGCGGCTCTCCGCGTCGCGGATCGCGATCAACACCTTGCCGTAGGCGGAGGTGACGAGCGCGCGGGATAGGAGGTAGCCCAGCGCCAAAGCCGCCACGGAGACGACGAACAGCCCCACCCGGGTGCTCTGCGCCTGGATGTTGAAGCCCAGGATGTCCTTGAAGTCGGTCAGGCCGTTATTGCCGCCAAAGCCCATGTCGTTGCGGAAGAAGGCCAGCAGCAGCGCATAGGTCATCGCCTGCGTGATGATCGACAGGTAGACGCCTGTGACGCGCGAGCGGAAGGCGAACCAGCCGAACACGAAGGCCAGCAGGCCGGGGACCACGAGCACCATCAGCATGGCGTAGGGAAAGTGCTGGAACCCGTACCAGGTGACCGGGAGCTCCTTCATGTTCAGAAAGACCATGAAGTCCGGCAGGATCGGGTTGGCGTAGACGCCGCGGGTTCCGATCTGGCGCATCAGATACATGCCCATCGCGTAGCCGCCGAGGGCGAAGAAGGCCCCGTGGCCCAGCGAGAGGATGCCGCAATAGCCCCACACCAGGTCGAGCGCGACGGCCATCAGGGCGTAGCAGAGATATTTCCCGAGCAGCGACACCGCATAGGTCGGCACGTGGAAGGCGGAGCCGACCGGTACGGCGAGGTTCAGCGCCGGCACCAGGATGGCGGCGGCCGCCAGGACCAGCAGGAAGACGCGGCCGCGCACGTCCAGGTCGGTGAGGAGCTTGGAGGCGATCATGCTTCGACGGCCCGACCCTTGAGCGCGAACAGGCCGCGCGGACGCTTCTGGATGAACAGGATGATGAAGACCAGCAGCAGGATCTTGCCCAGAACCGCGCCCGCGAAGGGCTCCAGGAACTTGTTGGCGATCCCCAGCGTCATGGCCGCCACCAGCGTGCCCCACAGGTTCCCGACGCCGCCGAACACCACCACCATGAAGCTGTCGACGATGTAGCTCTGGCCGAGATTGGGCGAGACGTTGTCGATCTGCGAGAGCGCCACACCGGCGATGCCGGCGATGCCCGAGCCGAGCCCGAAGGTGAGCGAATCCACCCAGGGCGTGCGGATACCCATGCAGGACGCCATGCGGCGGTTCTGCGTCACTGCGCGCATCTTCAGCCCGAAGGACGTGGCCTTGAGGACGAACAGCAGGGCGGCGAAGACGGCGAGCCCGAACACCACGATCCAGAGCCGGCCATACGTGATGGTCAGCCCGTGAAAGTCGAACGCGCCTGACATGAAACTTGGCGCGCCGACCTCGCGGTTGTTGGCGCCGAAGATGGACCGGACCGTCTGCTGCAGGATGAGGCTCACCCCCCAGGTGGCCAGCAGGGTCTCCAGCGGACGGCCATACAGGAAGCGGATGATCCCGCGCTCGATGACGATGCCGACCGCGCCCGACACCAGAAAGGCGAGGGGCAGCGCGATCGCCAGCGACCAGTCGAACAGGCCGGGAAATTTGGTGCGCAGCGCCTCCTGCACCACGAAAGTGGTGTAGGCGCCCAGCATCACCATCTCGCCATGGGCCATGTTGATGACGCCCATCACGCCGAACGTGATGGCGAGGCCGATCGCTGCGAGCAGCAGGACCGAGCCGAGCGACAGGCCGTACCAGACGTTCTGGACCGAGGAGAGCAGCGCGATGCGCCGCTCGATGGTGGCGGCGGCGGATTCGGCCGCCACCTTGACGATTGGCGTGCCGTTGGCGCGGAGCGCGGCCAGGAGGGACACCGTGTCCTGGTCCCCGCGTTCGGCCATGACGTCGATGGCGGCGACCTTGTCGGCGTCGCTGGAGTCCGCCTTGGACAGGATCGCGGCGGCCCTGGCCTGCCCCAGCGCGCGCTTGACGCGCGGGTCGGCTTCCTTGGCGAGCGCCGCGTCGAGCGCCGGGAGGGCGGTTGCGTCGCGGGACTTGAACACCGCCTCGGCGGCGGAGAGGCGCTTGGCCGGGTCGGGGTTGAGCAGCGTCAGCGATCCCAGCGCGGCCTCGATGGCGCGCCGGACGCGGTTGTTGACGCGCACGGACTTCAGCCCGGAGGGCTGGGACGCGGGGGCCGCGCCGGTCCTGGCGTCGACATAGGCGCCGTTCGCCGTCTTCATGTAGACGCCCTTGTCGGCGGGCGAATAGGTGAGGGCGCCGTCGGTGAGCGCCTGCAGGGCGGCGGCGGCCTTGTCGTCGCCGGTGCCGGCCAGGTCCCCGATCGCGGCCTCGATCTCGGCGAAATTCTCGGTGGCGATGCGCGCGAAGGCGGAGTCGAGGTCGGCCGCGCGCGTCGGGAGCGGCGCAAGCGTGGCCAGGGCCAGCCCGAGCAGGGCGAGGAGGAGACGCGCGAACCGCATCGGGCGGACCTTGGTGAGGTGGGTGGGAGCGGGAACCGCGGGCGGTCAGGTCCGCGGTTCGGGAGGCGTCGTCATCCCCGGCCCGCCGCGAGGCGGCCGGGGATGACCCAGCGGGGGATGATCAGTTGGTGGTCTTGCCGCCGCACTTGCCGGTCTTCACGTTGAAGTTTCCGCAAGACATCGGGGCGCGCCAGTCGGAGATCAGGTCCTTGGAGCCTTCCAGGTAGTCAGACCACTCGTCGCCGACCACCTGGGCGGTCTGCTGCACGATGGAGAACTGGCCGTCGGCCTTGATCTCGCCGATCAGGACCGGCTTGGTGATGTGGTGGTTCGGCATCATGGCCGAGTAGCCGCCCGAGAGGTTCGGAACGGTGACGCCGATGAGGCTGTCGATCACGGCCGACGTGTCGGTGGTGCCGGCCTTCTCGACGGCCTTGACCCACATGTTGAAGCCGATGACGTGAGCCTCCATCGGGTCGTTGGTCACGCGCTTCGGGTTCTTGGTGTAAGCCTTCCACTGCTCGATGAAGGTCTTGTTGACCGGCACGTCGACGGACTGGAAGTAGTTCCAGGCGGCGAGATGGCCGACCAGCGGCTTGGTGTCGATGCCGGCGAGTTCTTCCTCGCCCACCGAGAACGCCACGACCGGGATGTCGGTCGCCTTCACGCCCTGGTTGCCGAGCTCCTTGTAGAACGGAACGTTGGCGTCGCCGTTGATGGTCGACACCACGGCGGTCTTCTTGCCGGCCGAGCCGAACTTCTTGATGTCGGCGACGATCGTCTGCCAGTCGGAATGACCGAAGGGCGTGTAGTTGATCATGATGTCCTCGGCCTTCACGCCCTTGGACTTCAGGTACGCCTCGAGGATCTTGTTGGTCGTGCGCGGGTAGACGTAGTCGGTGCCGGCCAGCACCCAGCGCTGGACCTTCTCGTTCTCGGCCAGGTAGTCGACGGCCGGGATCGCCTGCTGGTTCGGGGCGGCGCCGGTGTAGAAGATGTTCTTGGAGGACTCTTCACCCTCGTACTGCACCGGGTAGAACAGGATGCCGTTGTTCTCCTCGAACACCGGCAGCACGGACTTGCGCGACACCGAGGTCCAGCAGCCGAACGTGGCCGCGACCTTGTCCTTCAGAAGCAGCTCCTTCGCCTTCTCGGCGAACAGCGGCCAGTTGGAGGCGGGATCGACCACCACGGCCTCGAGCTTCTTGCCGAGGAGGCCGCCCTTCTTGTTCTGCTCGTCGATGAGCATCAGCATGACGTCTTTCAGCGTGGTCTCGCTGATCGCCATGGTGCCGGAGAGCGAATGCAGGATGCCGACCTTGATGGTCTGCGCCTGGGCCGCCATTGAGGCGACCGAAACGCTCGCCGCGACGGCTGCGGCGGTGACGAATGACTTGATACGAAGCGACATGGGTACGAGCCCCCCTCTCATGCGGTTCAGTGACCGATGAACAAGGTTCGCAAGCGGCGTGCCAGATCGCCGCGGCGCTGCGCGCCGGGGCGGTCGAGGCCGAATAAGCTGAAATGAATCAGGAAAATGGGGCCGGACGCCTTGCGTCGCCGCCGTCCGACGCCCTTGTGGCTGGCAGGGGCCGGGCGGCGCGCCTCGTCGGATTTCCGTCGAGACCTTGCAAACATCAATCCCGAGCGGAAGGATCAGGCAGGTTGTACTGCCCGCATTTTAGGCAGAGGGCGCGAATCCGCGCGCTCCCGTCCAGTGGCGCGGCCCGGCATGGGCGAGCTTGGTGTTGGCGAGCGTGCGGTCGGCATGCAGCATCCTGTGCGACAGCAGCCGGCCGGCGAGGCGCGCGCGCTGGGCGGCGTGAGCGGGATCGTCCGCCAGATTCGTAAACTCGCCCGGATCCTCGGCGAGGTTGAACAGGAGCGGCGGCAACGCCGTGAAGTGCGCATATTTCCAGCCCTCCTCGCGAATGACGTCGAGGGTGCACTGGTCCGGCGTGAGCCCGAGCTTCTCCTCCAGCCCGCCGCCGCCCAGCGTGCGGAAGTCGAACTCCCAGAACGCGTAGTCGCGCCAGGCGGGGCTCTCGCCGCTCAACCACGGCCCAAGGGAGAGCCCGTTCATCTCGGGCGGGATCTCCTGGCCGAGCCAGTCCAGGATCGTGGGCGCGAGGTCGACGGATTCGGTGAAGGCGTCCACCACGCGGCCTTTCACGCCCTCCGGCATGCCGGGGGCGCGCACGATCAGCGGCACGTGGTTGGACGCGTCGTGAAAGCCGCCCTTGCCCCAGCACCAGTGGTCGCCCAAGAGCTCGCCATGGTCGGAGGTGAAGACCACGAGCGTTTCGTCCCACTCGCCGGTCTCCTTCAGGTGCGCGACGAGCCGCCCCAGATGCGCGTCGATCTCGGCGATGAGGCCGAGATAGACGGCGCGAATGTCCTGGATCTCGTCGGGCGCGGCGGTCTGGGCGTTGACCTGCGTCTTCAGGTAGTCGGCGGTGTCCTGCTCGTGCAGCCAGGCGTCCAGGAAGGGGTGGACGGCGCGCTCCTGCGCCAGCGTCTCCCGGCGCAGGGGCGGGGCCACGGCCTCCGCCGGCACGAGCCGGTTATAGGGCTCGGGCGCGATGAAGGGCGGGTGCGGCCGATACCAGACGAAGTGGACGAACCAGTTCTCCTTGCGGCGCAGGCGCCACCAGTCCAGCAGCCGGTCGGTGAGCCAGGCCGTGTCGGAATCGTCGGCCCGGTAGAGCGCCGGCCCGCGCGAGAACCGCTTCATCTCCCGGGTGGAGCCGGGGTGGTGATAGATGTTGCGCAGGCGCTTGGGGAGCTCGTATCCGCGTTTGGCCAGGTCCGTGAGCCAGGGCTCCAGGCTGGCCTCGTTGAGGGCCGCTTCCAGGCGCAGGCCGGGCAGCACGCCTTCGAAGCTGCGCGCGCGGGGGTCGCCCGGCGCGGTGGTCCTGGGGTCGATCGAGGAATCCGTGTAGCCGAACAGGACCGGATCGTACCCGCTCTTGCGGGCTTCCTGGAACAGGTTGGTGAAGCGCGCGTCCAGCGGCGTGGCGTTGCGCACCGAGCGGTGAACGAACGGATAGAGGCCGGTGAGCAACGTCGCCCGCGCCGGTCCGCAGGGCGCGGCGCAGGTGTAGTGGCGGCGGAAGGTCACGCCCTCGGCGGCGAGCGCCTTCAGGTTGGGCGCGATGTCGAGATCCCCCGCCAGCGCCAGCGCGTCGGCGCGCTGCTGGTCGGTGGTGATGAACAGCACCTTGCGGCGCGGCGCCTCTGCGGCGGGAGGAGTGGGTTCCGTCATGGAGCGCTCGTGTCCCGGTCAGGCGGACTTGGCCCCGGCTCCGCGTCGCCACGCGTTGAACCAGCCCAGGCCCTCGACGGTGCCGGCCCGCGGCCGGTACTCGCAGCCGACGAAGCCCGCATAGCCCAGCCGGTCCAGCTCCGCGAACAGGAACGGATAGGCCAGCTCCTCGCCGTCCGGCTCGTTCCGGCTGGGCACGCTGGCCACCTGGACATGCGCCACGATCGGCAGCATGGCGCGCAGCGCCATGGTGACGTCCCCATGCAGGATCTGCCGGTGGTACATGTCGAACTGAAGCTTCAGGTTCGCATGTCCAGACTGCGTGACGATCTTCGCGGCGCGGTCGAAGTCGTTCATGAAATAGCCCGGCATGTCGCGCCCGTTGATGGGCTCCAGCAGCACGTCGGCGCCGAGCGGGCCCATGGTCTCGCAGGCCAGAGCGAGGCTCGCTTCGAACGACGCCCGCGCGGCGGGATCGGCCGGGTCCGCCATGCCGCTCATGAGATGGACGCGCCGCACGCCGGTCGCCTCCACATAGGCGGTGGCGCGGTCGAGACCCTCGCGGAACTCGGCCTCGCGGCCCGGCAGCGCCGCGATGCCGCGCTCGCCTTTCGCCCAGTCGCCTGGCCACAGGTTGAACAGCGCCTGCGTCAGGCCGTTCTCGCGCAGCCGCTGCTCGATCGCCTCTGGCGGGTGCTCGTAGGGAAACAGGAACTCGACCGCCGCGAAACCGGCGTCCGCCGCCGCCGCGAACCGGTCGAGGAACTCCCATTCGGTGAACATCATCGAGAGATTGGCGGCGAAACGCGGCATGGCTGGTCCCCTCGAAACAGGCGCTCGCGGCTTGCCCGCCCCGCGCGGGGGCGCGTCGCCGGCGTGGCCGTTTCGGCGAGCGAAGCGCGCCGCGCCCGGGCTGTCCAGCCCTCATCGCGCAGTCCTGCGCCGCGCCCCGCGCCGCAGGCGTCCGGCTTGACGCGCAGCAATGCGGCTGGCTCGGGACAGGCGGAGGCTGCGCGCGCGCCGGGCGGGCCCGCTCCGGCTTGTGGCCGGCTCGCCCACACCCCTTATAAGGGCCTGCGGGGCGTGCGTTTCGCCCGCGGCTTGTCTGGATGCTCTGATGTCCCATGCGCTCCCTATCGACATCGCCATCGACGGGATGACCTGCGCGTCCTGCGTGGCCCGGGTCGAGAAGGCGCTCTCGAGCGTCCCCGGCGTCGTCAAGGCTGAGGTCAACCTGGCCACCAAGATGGCGCGCATCGAGGCGGACGTCGCCGCCGCGCGGGCGACGCTGCCGAACCAGCTCGTCGCCGCCGTCGAGGACGCCGGCTACGAGGCGGCCGCGATCGAAAACGAGCGCGGGGCCGAAGAAGCGCGCCAGCGCTCGCTCCAGCGCGCCGAAGCGGCGCGGCGGCGCGCCCTCATCGCCTTGGCGCTCTCCGCGCCCTTCCTGGCCGGAATGGCCCTGGAGTTCGCCGGATGGGGCGCGCCGATCCCGCCCTGGATTCAGGCCGTGCTGGCGGGCGTCGTCGTGTTCGGGCTCGGCGGCCGGTTCTACGCGTCCGCCTGGAAATCGATCCGCGCCGGCTCGGCCACCATGGACCTCCTGGTCGCCCTCGGGGTGACGGCGGCCTATGGACTCAGCATTTATCTGTGGACCGCCTCGGTCCAGAGCGCCGCGGCCGGCCATGGCGCCGCCCACGCCGCCATGGCGCCGCATCTTTACTTTGAGAGCGCGGCCGTCGTGGTGGCCTTCGTGCTGCTCGGCAAGTGGCTGGAGGAGCGCGCCACCACCGAGACCGCGTCCGCCATCCGGGCGCTGGCGCAGCTCAGGCCCGCCACGGCCCGCGTCCTGGAAGGGGGCGAGGAAGTAGAGAAGCCGATCGTCCTCGTGAAGGTCGGCGACGCCGTCGCGGTCCGGGCCGGGGAGCGCATCCCGGTGGACGGGCGCGTTCGCGACGGCTCCGCCGGCGTCGACGAATCCATGGTGACGGGCGAGAGCCTGCCGGTGACGCGCTCGCCGGGCGATCCGGTGATCGGAGGCTCCGTCAACCTCGACGGGCGCCTGGTGGTGGAGACCACCGCCGTCGGCGCCGAGACCACGCTCGCCAAGGTGATCCGGCTGGTGGAGACCGCCCAGGCCTCCAAGGCGCCGGTGCAGCGTCTTGTCGACCAGATCAGCGCCGTGTTCGTGCCCGTGGTGATCGTCCTGGCCGCGATTACGCTGCTGGGCTGGGCGCTCGCGACCGGCGACTGGGAGCGCGCGCTCGTCAGCGCCGTCTCGGTGCTGGTCATCGCCTGCCCGTGCGCGCTGGGCCTCGCCACCCCCACGGCCATCCTGGCCGGAACCGGCGTCGCGGCGAAGCACGGGATCCTGGTGCGGGACGCGGCGTCGCTGGAGCGGGCCGCCCGGACCTCCGTGGTCATGTTCGACAAGACCGGCACGCTGACGGCGGGCGCCCCGACGGTCACGGCCGTCCTGTCCGCCGGGACCGTGAGCGAGGACGAGGTCGTCCGGCTTGCGGCGGCGCTCGAGGCGGGGAGCGACCATCCGCTGGCGGCCGCGATCCGCGGCATGGCGCTGGACCGCGGCGGCGCGTCGGGGCCAGCGGCCGCATCATTCAAGGTGCTGGTCGGCGGCGTCGAAGGCGAGGTCGAGGGCCGCCGCCTCGTCTTCGGCAATCGCGCCTGCATGGAGCAGAACGGCGTCGACGTCTCCGCTCTGCGGGACCGGGCCGAGGCGCTGGGCCGCGACGGCCAGGGCGTATCCTGGCTCGCCGATGGCGAGGCTCGGCGCGCGCTGGGCGCTATCGCCTTCGCGGACGAGCCGAAGCCCACCTCGCGCGAGGCGATCGAGACCCTGGCCGCCGCCGGCCTCAAGACCGTGATGATCACCGGCGACGGCCGCGGCGCGGCCGAGCGCATCGCCCGGTTGCTGGGGGTGAACGATGTCGTCGCCGAGGTCCGGCCGGACGGCAAGGCGGCCGCCGTGTCGGAGTTCCGCGGCGCGGGCCGGGTCGTCGCCATGGTGGGCGACGGCGTGAACGACGCGCCGGCCTTGGCGGCCGCCGACGTCGGGATCGCGATGGGCGGCGGGGCCGACGTGGCCGTCGAGGCGGCCGGAATCACGCTGATGCGGGGCGATCCGCGGCTGGTCTGGGCCGCGATCGACCTGTCGCGCCGCACGGTGCGGACCATCCGCCGCGGCCTGTTCTGGGCCTTCGCCTACAATGTGGTCGGCATCCCGCTGGCGGCCTTCGGCGTGCTGTCGCCTGTCGTCGCCGGCGCGGCCATGGCGCTCTCCAGCGTCAGCGTGGTGCTCAACGCCCTGATGCTCCGCCGCTGGTCGCCCGGTCTTCGCTGAAGGCGGCCGTTCCGCGCCGTTGCCGTGCGGCGACGTTTCTGCTTAGCCTCGGGGATGACCAGCACCGTCCCGTCCATTCGCCTCGCGCCCGCCAGCTTCGGCGCGGTCGCGATGCAGCGCCTCGAGGATCTCCGCGCCTTCACGGATGTCCCGGGGCAGATCCACCGGCTCTACCTCTCGCCGTCGCACCGGGCGGCCGCCGACGCCGTCGCCGCCATGATGCGCCAGGCGGGGTGCGACGTGGTCGGGATCGACGCGCTCGGGACCGTGACGGGCCGCTACGAGGGAGACCGGCCCGGGCTGCCGGCTCTCCTCATCGGCTCGCATATCGACACCGTGAAGGACGCCGGCGCCTATGACGGGACGTTCGGCGTCGTGGCCGCCATCGCGGTGATCGAGGAGCTCAGCCGGGCGGGTCAGCGCCTGCCTTTCGCCGTCGAGGCGCTCGCCTTCGGTGACGAGGAGAATGTCCGCTTTCCCAGCAACCTGTCCTCCTCCCGCGCGCTGGCCGGCCGCTTCGATGTCGCCACCCTGGACGGCCAAGACGAAGATGGCGTCAGCCTCCGGCGGGCGCTGGTCGACTTTGGCGGCGATCCCGACGGGATCGCTGGCCTGGCGCGCGCGCGAGACAGCGTGCTCGCCTATGTCGAGCTGCACATCGAGCAGGGGCCCGTTCTGGAGGCCCGCGACCTGCCGGTCGGGGTCGTCACCGCCATCAACGGCGCGAGCCGCCGAAGGCTGACGGTGGCGGGCGAGGCCGGCCACGCCGGCACCGTCCCCATGGCGTTGCGGCGCGACGCTCTGGCGGCCGCCGCCGAGATGGCGGTCGCCGTCGAACGGCTCGGCGCGGCCCAGGCCGACACGGTGGCGACGGTAGGACGCTTCGTCGTGGAGCCCGGGGCCGTCAACGTCATCCCCGGCCGAGTCCTGTTCACGCTCGACGCCCGCAGCCCGGACGACGGCGTCAGAACGCGGCTCGTCGAGGCCATCGAGCAGGAGTGCCGGGCCATCGCGGCGCGCCGCCGAGTCGAGCTCACGGTCGAGCCGTTCTACGACGCCCCCGCCTCCCCGTGCGATCCGGAGATCCGGGCGGGCCTCGCCGCCGCAGTCCGGGGACGGCAGATCCCGGTGCTGGAGCTGCCCTCCGGGGCCGGCCATGACGCGATGGCGATGGCGGCGCTCTGCCCCACCGGCATGCTGTTCGTCCGCTGCAAGGGCGGGATCAGCCACAATCCGGCGGAGTCCATGACGCAGGCCGACGCCGAGGCGGCCATCGCGGTGCTGGTCGACTTCGTGCGGGGCTTCCGCCCCCCGGCTTAGCCTCCCCGCCGCACCGCTCGGCGGCTCGGTCGGGGGCGCGCCGGCCGGAACTTCCCGGTGTTCCGGGCATTGATGGAGCTCTTCCCCAATAGGCTGTCCACAGCCCCATGATTCCTGCACGTCAGGAGAGGAGGATCCCCATGGCTTATGAAGATCGCTTCCGCGACCCGGACCGCAAGCGCTGGACCGAGGACCGCTACGGCTCGGACCGCAACCGCATGTCAGGCTCAGGATCGTCCTTCGGCGGCGGATCGGGCGGCATGGACCGCGACCGCAACCAGCGCTACGGCCAGGGCGGCCGCAACCAGACCTGGGAGCGCGCCGGCGACTGGGGCCGCGACGAGACCGGACGCGGCGACGACTGGGGCGGCTCGCGCGGCGCCGACCGCGAGCGGGACCGCGGCTGGCATGGCGGCTCGCGCAACGAAGATCCCGTGGCGCCCGAATACGGTCCGACCCGCGGCGCCCCGTCCTATTCGGCTGGCGGCGAGGACCGTTACGGCTTTGGCGGCGGATACGGACGCTCCGGCTATGGAGAGCGTGATCGCGGCTACCGCGGCGGCGGCTATGGCGGCCGCGAGCAGGGCTCCGATTGGGGCTCGTCGTCCTGGGGGTCGTCCTCGGGCGGACGCGGCTATGAGGGCCGGTCCGACCGGTACTCCGACCGTGATCGCAACGAGCGCGGCTTCTTCGACAGGGCCAGCGACGAGGTCGCATCCTGGTTCGGCGACGACGAGGCCGAACGCCGGCGCCGCCAGGACGCGGCCCAGGACCAGAGCCACCACCGCGGCCGCGGCCCTCGCGGCTACAGCCGGTCCGACGACCGCATTCGCGAGGACGTCAACGACCGCCTGACCGACGATCCCCACATCGACGCCAGCGACATCGAGGTCATGGTCCAGAACGGCGAGGTGACCCTCAGCGGCAACGTCAACGAGCGCTTCGCCAAGCGCCACGCCGAGGACATCGCCGAGAGCGTCTCGGGCGTCACCCATGTGCAGAACAACATCCGGGTGAAGCGCCAGGAGACGGGGCAGGGGATGGGCGGCTCGGGCTATGGCTCGAACCCGTCCGACAACGCCAGCATCTACAGCGCGAACGCCGGCAGCGGCGGCTCCATGACGTCCGGCTCCACCACGACGGGCGGTTTGGCCTCGTCGACCGGCACGGGCGCCGACGCGACCGGGGCGAGTTCGACCGGATCGAGCGGCGCGAACCTGGCGAGCGGCGGGTCGAGCCGCAAGACCGGCCGCACCGCCTGACGGCGCGCCGATTCCCAAGCGATCTCGAGGGCCCCCGCCGACCGCGGGGGCCTTTTTGCGTGGGCGGGAGTGGCCGCGATGCTAGACTGAACCAAACAGGGAGGCTCGAATGCCCGACCAGGCCATCAACCGCCAGATCACGCTCGCAGCGCGCCCCGAAGGCGAGCCGAAGCCCTCTGACTTCGCGCTCAGGACGGGGCCGATCCCGACCCCCGGCCCGGGGGAGGCGCTGCTGCGCACCATTTATCTCTCGCTCGACCCTTATATGCGCGGGCGCATGAGCGCCGGAAAAAGCTACGCCAAGCCGGTCGAGATCGGCGAAGTGATGGGGGCCGGCGGCGTCTGCGAGGTGGTCGCCTCCGACGATCCCGGCCTGCCGGTCGGGTCCTGCGTGCTGGCCTATCCGGGATGGCAGGACTACTCGGTCGCGAAGGCGTCCTCGTTGCGCAAGCTCGATCCCGGTCGCGCGCCGCCCAGCACGGCGTTGGGCGTGCTCGGAATGCCGGGCATGACGGCCTATACGGGCCTCCTCACGATCGGCCAGCCCAAGGAGGGCGAGACCGTCGTGGTCGCCGCCGCGACCGGCCCGGTCGGATCGGCCGTGGGCCAGATCGCGCGCCTGAAGGGCTGCAGGGCGGTCGGCGTCGCGGGCGGGCCGGACAAGGTCCGCGCGCTGACGGAGGAGTTTGGTTTCGACGCCGCCGTCGACCATCGCGCTCCCGACTTCCGGGACCGGCTCGCGGCCGCCTGCCCTTCGGGGATCGACGTCTATTTCGAGAATGTCGGCGGCGAGGTCTGGAACGCGGTGTTTCCGCTGCTGAACGATTTCGCCCGCATCCCGGTCTGCGGGCTGGTGGCGAACTACAACGACACGCAGGTCCCGCCTGGCCCGGACCGGTTGCCGGCCCTGATGCGGGCGATCCTGACCAAGCGGCTGACATTGCGCGGCTTCATCGTCAGCGACTTCGCCGACCAGGCGCGCGACTTCCACCGCGACATGTCGGCCTGGGTCGCCGACGGCCGCGTGCGCTATCGCGAGGACGTCGTAGAGGGGTTGGAGAACGCGCCCGAGGCGTTCATGGGCCTGCTCAAGGGGCGCAATTTCGGCAAGCTGGTCGTCAAGCTCTCCGAACCGCCCTGGAGCGCATAGTCAGCGTTCATGACCTATTCGGGGGCGCTTCTGCTATGGTCTGATGAGTTGATGCTTTAGCACTTGTTAATGCTCATCCTGTCTACTCGGCGTATTCGTGCAAATCGAATATGCGGAGGAACCATGATCCCCACCTGCAAGACGCTCGCGACAGCTGTCCTGGGCGTCGCTATCCTGACGAGCGCCGCCGTTGCGGGCGAATGGGCGACCAAGGACGAGGCCCAGGCGATGGTCGTCAAGGCCGTCGCCTTCGTGAAGTCGCAGGGCGCCGCCAAGGCCTATGACGCTTTCACCAAGAAGAACCCGGATTTCATCGATCGCGACCTCTACGTCGTCGTCTATGGCATGGACGGGAAAGTCCTGGCGCATGGCGCCAACGAGAAGCTCGTCGGCAAGGACCTGCTGGACGCGCAGGACGTCGACGGAAAATACTACGTCAAGGAACGTGTCGACTGGGCCAAGTCCAAGGGCAAGTTTTGGCAGGAATACAAATTCGTGAATCCTGTCACCAAGAAAATCGAGCCCAAGCAGATGTATTGCGAGAAGCTGGACGAGACCGCCGTGTGCGGGGGCGTCTACAAGCTCTGACATCGCCCGCCCGGACGCCGAGCGGCCCTTCCGGGCCGTTCGGCCTAATGGCGCCACTTCCTACGCCCGAGACTGGACACCGACATGACGCTGCGGTTCGAAGACCTGAAACTGCGCTGGAAAGTGCTGACCGCACCGTTGTGCCTCGTCGCGGTGCTGCTGGCTGTCGGAGCTTTCGCGCTCTGGTCGCTGCAGTCGAACCGCCTGTCTTTCCAGTCGCTCACGAGCGGGCCGATCGCCGAGGCCAACGCGGCCGGGGAGCTCGACACGGCGCTCTGGGCCGCCCACGCCAAACTGTACAGGCTGACGGCGACGGCCGCGAACGAGAGCGACGCCGCCAAGATCAAGGCCATCGGCGCGGCCTTGCAGGGCGAAGTGGCCGCCATCGCCGGGCGGCTGACCACGCTTCGGGCTGAATTCGCCGACGTGCCGGCCCAGGCCGAGGCGCTCGCCAAGCTGGAGGCCGGCCTCAAGGCCTACGCCAAGCAGGCGCTGAGCGTCATCGACATGGCCGACAGCGACGCCGGCTCCTCGCTGATGTTCATGATGAACGCGGATCGCACCTTCCAGGGCGTCTCGGCCATTACGAGCGCCCTGGCGTCGGACGCCCGCGCCCGGCAGGCGAGCCGCATGGCCGACCTCAGCGGTGAGGTCGACCGCGAGATCATGCTCCTGGTGATCCTCCTAGTCGGCGGCGCCCTGGCGGGCCTCCTGGCCACGACCCTGATCGGTTCCGCCGTCACCCGTCCGGTGCTGGCCATGTCGACGGCTCTCCAGGACCTCGCGAAGGGGCGCGCGGCGACGCTTGATTTCTCGCATCGCGGCGACGAGATCGGCTCGATGGCGCGGTCCTATGACGTGCTGTCCAAGACGCTGGCCGAACGGGCGCTCCTGGAAAGCGGCAAGGCCGAATCCGACCGCCAGACGCAGGAGCGCGCCCGCGCGATGGCCGAGGTCGTGCGCGAAGTCGCGGCCGTGGTCGACGCGGCCGTCGCGGGCGACTTCTCGGCCCGGGCCGCGGCGGCCCACGCGGACCCCGACATCCGCAAGCTCGTGGACGGCATCAACGCGATCAACGAAGTCGTCGACCAGGCCACCACGGAGCTTGGCTCCGCGCTGGCGGCCCTCGCCCATGGCGACCTCACCCGGACCGTCAGCACCAGCTTCCAGGGTCGCTTCGGCGAACTCGCCAGCGCGCTGAACGACACCGTCGAGCGCCTGTCGGAGACCGTCGAGACGATCCAGACCACCTCGATCGACGTCGCCAGCGCGGCGCGCCAGATCAATTCGGGTGCCGACGACCTGTCGCGCCGCACCGAGGAGCAGGCCTCCTCGCTGGAGCAGACCGCCGCCACCACGGAGGAGCTCGCCGCCTCGGTGAAGTCCTCCGCCCAGGCGTCAGCCCAGGCGGTCCGCCTCTCCCAGGACGCCGCCAAGGTCGCCGCCGACGGCGGAGAAATCGTCACCCGCGCGGTCGACGCCATGGCGCGCATCGAGCAGGCGAGCCGGCGCATCTCCGACATCACCACCGTGATCGACGACATCGCGTTCCAGACCAATCTCCTGGCCCTCAACGCGGCCGTCGAGGCCGCGCGCGCGGGCGAGGCCGGAAAGGGCTTCGCCGTCGTGGCCAGCGAGGTTCGCACCCTGGCGCAGCGCTCCAGCGACGCCGCCAAGGACATCACCGGCCTGATCAACTCGTCCGACGCCGAAGTGGCCGAAGGCGTGAAGCTCGTGCGGTCCGCCGGCGACGCGCTCGGCCGCATCGTGGAAGCGTCCCAGCGGGTCGCCTCGACCGTGGACGAGATCTCGTCCGCCGCCGGCGAACAGGCCAACGGCATCGACGAGATGAGCCAGGCGGTCGCCCACATGGACGACATGACGCAGCAGAACGCCGCGCTCGCCGAGGAGAGCGCCGCCTCCGCGGCCTCGCTCTCCGGCCAGATCCACCGGCTGAACGAACTCGTCGCCGCCTTTAGGACCCGCAACAGCGCCGCGCATGCTCGCTTGGTCGAGTCGCGGCCCCCCATGCATCCGGCGCCTCGGGCCGAGGCTCCGCGTCGCGACGAGCCTGCGGCGACCGAGCCGGCCCGGTTGAGGAAGCTGGCCCAGGACGCGTTCTCGCGCATTTCGGGCGCCAAAAAGGACGCTCCTCGCGCCTCATTGGCCGCTGCGCCCGCCCGCATCGAGCGGGCCCGGGCCGAACAGCCCAGGCCCACGCCCGCCCGTCCGGCCCGCCTCCAGGCTGGCCGAAGCGCCGAGCCGGCCGCCGGGTCCGGTTGGGACGAGTTCTGATCCCGACGCCAGCGTCTCCCCATCCCTGAACGGCCCACGCCGTCGCGACCGCCGAATCCGCCGCTTTCGCCATCACGCTTTCGTGCGTGGGCGACGGGAGCCTGTGAGCGGTACCGTGGCCGTGCAATGGCGCGTAATCCTCACCGGGTTGCGCGGCTCACGAAGTGGCTCAGCCACCGGGTCAAGAGGGAGGAAGTCAGAATGACGGCATGGAGAGTGATCGCGGCGGCGTCGCTGGCCACAGTGGCGGCCCCCTTCGGCGCGCAGGCGCAGAACGCAGCTCCGATGAGCTTCTTCGTCACGAGCGTTGGGATCGGCAAGGGCGGCGACCTCGGCGGGCTGACCGGCGCGGACCAGCATTGCCAGACCCTCGCGGCGGCGGCCGGGGCCGGGTCGAAGAACTGGCGCGCCTATCTCAGCACCCAGGGCGCGGGAGCCGTGAACGCCCGAGACCGCATCGGCGCGGGTCCATGGGTCAACGCCAAGGGGCAGGTGATCGCCAAGTCCGTGGATGATCTCCACAGCGCCGCCAACGGCATCACCAAGCAGACGGCCCTGACCGAGAAGGGCGCGGTCGTGAACGGCCGCGGCGACCAGCCCAACACCCACGACATCCTCACCGGCTCGACGCCGGAGGGACGCGCCTTCGCGGGCGACGCCGACATGACGTGCAAAAACTGGACGAGCGCCGCCGCCGGTTCGGCCATGCTGGGTCATGCGGACCGCACCGGGCTCGACGAGAGCGCCGCCGCGAAGTCCTGGAACTCGTCCCACCCGTCGCGCGGGCCGGGAGGCGGTTGCACCCAGGACGATCTGAAGAGCACTGGCGGCGCGGGCCTAATGTACTGCTTCGCGACGAACTGAGTCGCCCCGGGGCGTGCGTTCCGACGCCGGAGCGCACGCTCGTCAAGCCAGGGCGGCGCCAACGGGTGCGTTTTTCCACAGATAGTGCTAGCGTCCCGCGGTCCAGCGTTCCCGAGGGGAGGACATGCGCATCTGGTTGTTGGTCCGGATCACGGCTGTCGGCGTCTTGATGGTGGCCGCCCTCGCGCTGTTTCGACTTCAGCAGGGCGGTTCGGGATTCACCGGAGCGGCGGCTCTCTTCGGAACGAACCGCGACTCGGTTTCCGCCGCGACCGGGACCGTGGTCCGCGCCCCGACGTCCGACAAGCTCGCGCCCGCCGCGCCTCCTCCCGGGCCCGTGATCCGCGTCACCACCGTCCCGGTCGGCCCGTCGCCCCTGGTGAGCCCCGCGCCTTCCGCGACCGCCCCGGCCGCTCCCGCCAAGCCGGCGGACGCCGCCCGCCCGCAGCCGCAACCTCCCGCTCCGGCCGCCGTGTCGGCCGCGGACTTCGCCGCATCCTTCCCGCCGAAGCTCTCCACGCCGCTGCCCGGCCCGGGCCCCGACTCCGCCCAGCCTCAGGCCCAGCCTGCGCCGACGCGGGCCGCCCGGGCGCCGGCGCAGGAGCAGGGCGACGCCGCCGCGCCGCCGTCGTCGGCCGACGCCCCCAGGGCTGAGGCCCGCAAGGGGGGCGACAAGGTCGCCAGCGTGGCCCCGGCCCGCACGAGGCCTGCGTTCCTCTCCGGCGGAGCCGGCCAGGCCGGCTGCACGCGCTACAAGAGCTACGACCCCGCCACCCAGACCTATCGCTCCTATGACGGGGTCACGCGCGAGTGCAAGCCCCGCCGCTGACGCGCGCCTGAGCCGCCAGCGCCTATCCGCGCGCGGCGCGCCGGCCCGCGAAGGCGCTGGCGGCTCTTTCGCGCAGCCGGGCCGGTTCTGATGGAGCGGCCGGCGGCCGGCCTTGCGCGGAGGCGCCCTGGCCCGTGCGGAACGTCGCCGCGACGTCGTTCAGCCTTTCGATCTGGCCCGTGAGCGAGGCGGCCGAGGCCGCGCTTTGCTCGGCCAACGCCGCGTTCTGCTGGGTCATCTCGTCCAAATGAGCGACGGCCTGGCTCATCTCGTCGATGCCGTTGGCCTGCTCGGCGGCGGCGCTGGAAATCTCGTCGACGGTGCTCGCCACCTTGCGAGACGCGCTCACGATCCTGTCGAGGGACTCGCCCGCGGATCGCACGAGCCGCACACCCTGCGCCACCTCCGTGGTGGACGAGGTGATGAGGCCGGTGATGTCCTTGGCGGCCTCGCTGGAGCGCTGGGCCAGGGTGCGCACTTCCGAAGCCACCACGGCGAAGCCCTTGCCGGCCTCTCCGGCGCGCGCCGCCTCCACGGCCGCGTTGAGCGCCAGGAGATTCGTCTGGAACGCGATCTCGTCGATCACCGACGTGATGTCCGAGATCTTCTGCGAGGCCTGTTCGATGCGCGCCATCGCGTCGATGGCTTGGCTCACGATCTGGCCGCCGCCTTCCGCGACCCTCATGGCGTCCTCGGCGGTCTCGAGCGCGTGGCGCGACGCCTGCGCCGAGGCTTTCACGGAGGCCGCGAGCTCCTCCGTGGTGGCGGCCGTCTGCTCCAGCGACGACGCCTGCTCCTCGGTTCGCCGCGATAGATCGTCGGCCCCGGACTGGATCTCCCGCGAGGCGCTTGCGACGTCGACCGCGGTGGTCTGGATCGTCGCGACGGTCTCCGACAGCGTCGCGATGGTCTCGTTGATGGCCATCTTCAGGTCCGCGAAGCGGCCCCTGTAGGCGGTCGCGATCGTCTGGGTGAGGTCGCCCTTCGCCACGCGCCCGAGCGCCTCGGCGAACTCCGTCGTGGCGCGATCCACGACAGCGTTGATCTCGTTGATGCCGCCGACCAGCTTGCGCATCTGGTCGTCCGTGCTCTCGATCTCCAGCCTCGCGCTGAAATCGCCGGCCGCGGCCGCCGCCACGACCTCGCCCACGTCATGCACCACGGCCATCATGGATTCGGCTCTCGCCGCGCGTTCGGCCTCGGCGCGGCGCTCCTGCGCCTCGAGCGCCTTCATCTGCTCCGCATGGGCCCTGAACACCTCCAGGGTTCGGGCCATCGTGCCGATCTCGTCCTCCCGGTCGACATGCGGGATCGCCACCGACACATCGCCGTGGGCGAGGACCTCCATCGCCGCCGTCGCGTCCTGCAGCGGCCGCGTGACGCTGCGCGACGTCCACCGCAGCGCGCCGAAGAAGCTGGCGCACAGGATGGCCAGCAGCGCCGCCGGGAGGGTGGTCTCGGCCAGGCTGACCACCCGCCGCGCCTCCGCCGAGAACGCATCGCCGAGCCGTTCATTGTCTGCCGAGTAGCTGACCAGCAGGTCGTTCAAGGCCTGCCGGTTCTTGCGGTTCAAGTCGTTGTTGCCCTGCGCGTCGGCGGCGGCGATCGAAACCTCGCGGGCGAGCCGGATCGTCTCCGTGCGAAACCCGATGAACTCGGCCACGGCCGCCTGAAGCCTGGCGAAGCGCTCGCGGTCATCGGGGCCGACCTTGGTCCCGAGCTCGGCCACCATCCGGCCGAGCGCCCGTAGCCGCTCCTCGTTGGGCCTGGCGAATTTCTCGACCTCGTCGCGGGTCTTGGCCAGGTAGACGCCGCGGGAGTCCATGACGACGGCTGTCACGGCGGAATTGATCCGTTCTGTGGCCAAAGACAGATCCGCCTGGCGTTCGCTTCTCTCCTGCACGGTGGCGACGTGCCACAAGGTCCACAAAGACGAACCGCCGACAATCACGGCGCCGCCAGACGCCACCATGAGCATGGCGATGATTTTGGACTTGATAGTTTTCATGACAGCCCTCGATACGCTAGGCACTGTCGAATCAAATCGTAAATACTTTGAGACGTGATGGTATATCGAGTTCTATGGGCTGTGAGTTGCTTGTCCAACCCTGGAGGTCGCCGGAGCCGGGGGATGGCGGCGTCCGTTGCGACATGCGCCCCTCCCAGGTTTCGGCTTTCCCGCTGGCGCCGGGCGCTGCGACCCCTCGCCGTCCGATGCAGGGCGGCCGCCGGCGGCGCCGTCGATCCCCGTCGCCTTGCGACGCGTCCCACAATCGGCTAGACAATCCCGGCCGGCCTCGCCGCAGGCACCCGTAGCTCAGCTGGATAGAGCGTTGCCCTCCGAAGGCAAAGGTCACACGTTCGAATCGTGTCGGGTGCGCCAAATTTCCCAACGACGTACGCGACGGGCGCCGCCCGCCCAAACACGGTCTGAGCGCAGCCGTCTCGCGCTGCTCGATCAGCGCTCCCGCAGGGCTTCCGACGTCGTGGCGGCGAGCGGAGACAGCAGGTATTCGAGAATGCGCCTCTGGCCGGTCTTGATTTCGGCGGAGACCGCCATGCCGGGCGAAAGGGGCGCGGCGCGACCGTCGGCCATGACGTGCGTGGCGCTTGGGGTGAGGACCACCGGGAACACGAGGCTGCGGACGCGCTCCGCGCCGGTGGACGAACGGTTGTCGGCGGAACGGCTGGGATCGCCCTCGATCTGGCGGGCGTCGGGCTCCGGAATGGCGTCTTTCGCGACGCGCGTCACGCGGGCCTCCAGCACGCCGTAGCGGGTGAACGGAAAGGCCTCCACCTTGATGGAAGCCTCCTGGCCGACCGCGACGAAGCCGATGTCCTTGTTCTCCAGGTAGACCTCGATCTCCAGCGCGGCGTCGCGCGGCACCACGCGCATGACCTCCTGGCCGGCGGCCAGCACCTGCCCCAGCGAGGTGACGCTGGAGGCCTGCACGACGCCCGCGGCGGGGCTGCGCAGCGTCATGCGCTCCACCTTCAGGCGCGCCCGCGCCCAGCGTTGCTCGGCCTCTTCGGCTTGGCGCTGCGCTTCGGCCATGCGGGTCGTGTTGTCCGCCAGGAAGGCGCTCAGCGTTCTGTCCCGCTCGGCCTGGATGGCCTCGATGGCGCGTTCCGCCTCGGCCAGTTGGCCCTGCTGCCCGGCCAGCACCATGCGCTGATAGTGAAGCGATTCGGTCGCGTCGATCACGCCGGAGCGCGTGCCGGCGTTCGCACCCAGCAGGGTGGCGCGCATCGTGACGCGCTCCTGAAGGGTGCCGATCAGGGCTTCCTGGGCGGCGATGGTGTAGACCATGCGCTGGCGCTCGGAGCGCTTCTGGGCGGCCCGGGCGTCCAGGGAGGCGAGCTGTCCGGCGAGGTTGCGCAGGTCCGCCCGGCGCACCGCGTCCTCGCGGGCGCGGGTCGGCGCGGGGACGAAGTCCGGCCAAGCGGCCGCCGCGGGCGCGCGCAGCTGCGCCGAAGCTTGCGCGATCACGTCGTCGCGGCGCAGGGCCTCGGCCCGCCAGGAGGCGAAGGCCGCCTCGGCGGCCCGGGCATCGGCCACACTATCATCCGGATCGAGCTCCACCAGCACGTCGCCTTCCTGCACGGAGGCGCCGTTCTGGGCGGCGATGGCCCTCACCCGGCCCGTCTCGAGCGGCTGCACCACCTTCACGCGCCCCGTCGGCTGCAGCTTGCCGTGCGCCACGGCGACGATGTCGGTCCAGCCCAGCCAGGCCCAGGCGAGCGCCGCGAATGCGAAGGCGCAGATGGTGAGCAGGAAAGCCATCGCGATCGGCGAGGCCGGCTGCTCCAGCACCTCCAGGGCGGCGGGCAGAAACTCGGCGTCGGCCCGGCTCACGCGCGGGCGGGCGAAGGCGGGCGACGGCGGCCGCGGGGCCGGGGCGGCGTCGTCGGGCGCAGGCGGCGGCGACACGGCGTTCATGCGCCTGCTCCCTGAAACTGCATCGCCCACAGTCTGGCGTAGAGCCCGCCGGGACGGGCCAGGAGCTCGTCATGCGCGCCCACCTCGACGATGCGGCCGTCCTGCATGCCGACGATGCGGTCGGCGTGGCGCACCGTGGACAGGCGATGCGCGATCACGATCATGGTGCGGCCCTTGGCGATGTGGCGCATGTTGCCTTGGATGATGCGTTCGCTCTCGTAGTCCAGCGCCGAGGTGGCCTCGTCGAAGATCAGGATGCGCGGATCGGTGGCGAGCGCGCGCGCGATGGCGATGCGCTGGCGCTGGCCACCCGACAGGTTGGCGCCGCGTTCCTCGATGGGCGTATCGTAGCCGGCCGGCAGGCGGGCGATGAACTCGTCCGCTCCCGCGAGGCGAGCGACGTGCATCACCTTGGCGCGCGGCATGGCCGGGTTCGCGAAGGCGATGTTCTCGTGCAGGGTGCGGTTGAACAGCAGGTTTTCCTGCAGGACGACGCCGGTGTGCCGGCGCAGCCAGGCCGTGTCAGCCTGGGCGAAGTCGGTTCCGTCGAGGAGCACCTGCCCCTCGTTGGGGCCATAGAACCGCTGCAGCAGCTTGGCCAGCGAGCTCTTGCCGGACCCGGACGGGCCGACGATGCCCAGCACCTCGCCGGGGCGGATGGCGAGCGAGATCTCCTTCAGGACGTCCGGCGCGCCCGGGGCGTAGCGAAAGCTGACGCGGCGGAACTCGATGGCGCCGCGCGGCGGCGGCAGCGCCGCCATGGCGCGCGAGCCCGGCTCGGGCGGGGCGTTCAGGATGTCGCCGAGGCGCACCACCGAGATGCGGACCTGCTGGAAATCCTGCCACAGCTGCGACAGTCGCAGAACCGGCTGGGCCACCTGCCCGGCGATCATGTTGAAGGCCACCAGCGCGCCCACCGAGAGCTCGCCGCTCATCACGGCGTCAGCGCCGAACAGCAACAGCAGCGCGGTGGAGAGCTTGCTGACGAACTGGATGGCGCCTTGCCCGCCCGCCGCCATCAGGCTGGCCGAAAAGCCGGTGCGCACCGAGGCGGCGAGCTTCTCCTCCCACTCGGCCCGCATGGCGGGCTCCACGGCGGCGGCCTTCACGGTCTGGGCGCCCACGACGGTCTCGACCAGCAATTGCTGGCTCAACGCGCCGCGGTTGAACTTCTCCTTGATGCGTTCGCGCAGCCCCGGGCCGACCAGGGCCGCCACCAGCACGTAGAGCGGGATGGTGGCGATCACGATCGAGGCGAGCTTGGCCGAATACAGAAACAGCACCGCGATGAAGATGATCGCGAACACGAAATCCAGCGCCGAGGACAGCGCCTGCCCCGTGAGGAAGGTGCGGATCGTCTCCAGCTCGCGCATGCGCGCCACCGTCTGGCCGGTGGGGCGGGTCTCGAAATAGCTCACCGGCAGGCGCAGCAGATGCGCGAAGAGCCGCTGGCCGAGCTCCACGTCGATGCGGTTGGTGGTGTGGTTCAGCGCATAGGTGCGCAGGAACTGCAGCGCGGTGTCGAAGACGTTGATCAGGATGAGGCCGGCGACCAGCACGTAGAGCGTGGAAGCGCTGCGGTGCACCAGCACCTTGTCGATCACCACCTGGAAAAACAGCGGCGTCACCAGGGCGAAGAGCTGGATCACCAGCGAGGCCAGCACCACATGGGCGAGCGCCCGGCGGTAGCGCCAGATCGAGGGCGCGAACCATGCGATGCTGAAGCTTTCGGGATCGAGGCCCGGGCCTCCGACGCGGCGCTGCACGAGGATGATCTCGGGCGCGAGCGCCGCGGCAACCTCCGCGACGGGCCGCAAAAGGTCGGCGCGGCTCACCGGATCGACCGTGCGGCACTGGCCGTTCGGCGTCAGCCCGCCGAGCACGACGTAGCCGCCCTCGCGGGTGCGCGCCAAAGCGGGCATCGGGATGGCGGCGATGCGCTTGGCGGAGGCGTCGCGCAGCATGCGCGCCTTCAGGCCGACATGCCTGGCGGCGCGCACGATGTCATCGGCCTCCGCCGCCCGCTCGCCCAGGGCGAGCTCGCGCGCGAGATGCGCCGGGTCGGCCGGGATGCGGAAATAGGCTGCAATTCCGGCAAGGCCGTGGAGGCCGGAGTCCGGCTTCAGCGCCCCTTCAGTCGACATGCACAACTCGCGAGCAATCATTCACCAAAATTGATCGATGTCATGCGCTGGGCGGCTCGCGATTGCAAGGTCGGGCCTTGCAGCGGACGTCTTCCGATGATCGACAGAAAGCCAGTCGGCGGGGCGCCCGTCGACACGTTGGACGGCGGCGCCGGTGCTGACGTGCTCACGGGCGGGATCGGCGACGACCCTCTGGTGGGCGGCGCGGACAACGACGTGTTCGTGTCCGGCGCCGGCTTCGGGCAGGACCGCATCGCCGATTTCGACCAGGCCGGCGACGACGTGCTGCAGGTCTCCACGGCGCTGTTCGCAGACTGGAACGGCGTGTGGGCCACCACCCGGCAGGTGGGCGCGGACCTGGTGATCACCCGGTCGGCGACCGAAGCCTGGACGCTGAAAAACGTGGCTTTGTCGCGCTTCAACGCCGACGACGTCAGGTTCGTCGCCTGACGACGCTCGCCGCCGCCCAGCCTCGTGCGCCGGGCGGCGGGGAGGGGCAAGGGCCAGCGACCCCATCTCCCATCTTCGTCTGGATCGGTGCGCCAATCCTCGCTATGCTGCAGCCCGATCTCGCCTTCGTCGAAGGGTGGAGCCGCACCGTGAGCGACGGCGCGGATCGGGTCCCTACCCTCAAGCGAGATTCCCATGATCAGACCGACCCGTACCGGCATGGGCAGCCCGAAGCAGGCTGCGGAAGCCGCTTTCAAGGCCGCCACCACCAGACCCGTCGAGCCCGCCCCCAAGGCCCCGGCCGCGATTCCCGGGGCCAAGGAGGTCGTCTCGCTGCGCCTTGACCAGGAGGTGCTGGAGAAGTTCCAGGCCGATGGGCCGGGCTGGCAGGACCGCATCAATGCGGCGCTGCGCAAGGCGGTCGGGCTCTAGCGGTCCCGCTCCGAAGAGGACGATGCGCCGTCGCCGCCGATGGTCGCGTCAGCGGACCTGGGAGCCGGACGGCTCAGATGCCGCGATCCGGCCAGGACGAAACGCCAGGGCGCTTCGACGCCCTTGCTGATGCCGATCCGCGGTCCGGCCAGCACGGCGACTGACCGGGGGCGCGGCTCCAGGCGGAAAGGCGGTCGCTCGAGCGGCCATCCATCATGATCCCGGGTGATGGCCAGAGCCTGGCACAGGCGCCCCGGCCCGGCGCAGAGCAGGCGCGTTTCGCTCACGCCGCGCCTCTGGCGCATCGCGTCGACGCCGTGCGTCGGCTCCAGCGCCCGCACCAGCACGGCTCCGGCGCAGGACGCGTCGCCGCACACGATGTTGAAGCACCAGTGCATCCCGTAGCTGCGGTACACATAGGCCCGCCCGGGCGGCCCGAACATCGCGCCGTTGCGCGCCGTCGGCCCCCGGAAGCTGTGCGACGCCGGGTCGTCGTGGGCGTAGGCCTCGGTCTCCACGATCGGGCCGCCCACGCCGTCGACCAGCAGGGTCGCGCCCAAGAGGTCCTGCGCCACCGAAATTGGGCTCCGGGCGTAGAAATCGGGCGTCAGCATGCGGTCAGGCGCGCGACGCGGGGCGCGACCGAAGGTCGATGGCGGCTAGGGCCGACTTCACGCGACCGAGTTCGGCGCCCGCCACGCAGAACTCGCGCGCGCCGAGGTCGAGCCAGACGGGCAGCAGCGCCGTGTCCGCCGCGGCGACGCCGCAGAGGCGGCAGGGCCGGCCCAAGCGCGACGCGTGCTCCAGGACGCGCCGCACCAGCGCGCGCACGGCGGGCGGGGCGTCCGGTCCGGAGTCTGGACCGGCGTCGCGGGCGCGCCCAAGCGTCAGGGCCGTGAGGTCGCCAAGCCCGATCGAGAAGGCGTCCGCATCGAACTCGGCGATGCGCTCCGCCGCCCCCGGCGTCTCCACCATCATGACCAGCGGCGGCGTCCCGAACGGCCGGCCCTCGCGGCGAAGCTCGTCGACGCAGCCGGCGATGGCGGCGCGGACCTGGCGCAGCTGCTCGGGCCGTTCGACCATCGGGAGCATGATCGACAGGTCGCCATCAGCAGCGGCGCGCAGCATGGCGCGAAGCTGGATCCGGAAAAGATCGGGATGGGCGAGCGAGAAGGCGACGCCGCGCAGGGGCGAGGCCTCCATCCCGGGAAGCGACTTGCCCGCGCCGGGATCGACGGTCCTCAGGCAGACGGGCCATCCGGCGGCCCATTGCAGCAGGACGCGGTAGAGGGCGAGTTGGCCGTCCTCCCCCGGCATGGCGCTGCGGTTCATGAACAGCATCTCGGTGCGCATCAGCCCGACGCCGTCGGCGTGCGCCGGATTCAGCGAGCGCAGCTGGCTCAGGTCGTCGACCGCCAGCGTCACCGCGATCGGCTCGCCGTCCGCGGTGGCGGCGGGCCTGGGCAATGCGAGCACGTCGCGAACCCGGTCCTCGGTCCAGACGGCGCGCTTCTGTGCGAAGGCGGCGCGCCGCGAGTCCGTGGGCAGCAAGGTGAGCTCGCCCGCCACCGCGTCCACCAGCGCGTCGGCGCCGCCCGACAGGTCCAGGGCGCCGAAGTCGATCCCCAGGCCCACCAGCAACGGCAGGTTCCGCTCGTGCGCCATCACGGCGACATGGCCGGTGGCGGAGCCGCGGGAGAGCACGATCGCGGCGGGCTTCGCCACGTCGAGGCGCAGCATCTCGGCGGGAGTCAGGTCCTCGCTGGCGATCACCGCGCCGACCGGCGCGGACGCCACGTCCGGGCGGACCTGAGAGGGGTTGAGCTCGCCGTCGGGCTCGTCGCCGCCGATGACGAAGAGTCCACCCGTCCCAAAGCCTGGGCACGCCGAGCGCCCGGCGAGAACACGCTCTCCATCGATCGGCTTAGGCAAAGCGCTGCATCCGGACACGTCCGCACTATATAGGCGCCCCTCCCGCCACGCCAGACTGGGCCTTGGCTTTGTCCGGACCCGCTCCTGACAGGCGCGCCCGGGTGTGGGAGCATGCGGCGGGAGGGCTGCATGAACCAGTCGCCGCCATTTCGGGACACGAACTTCTTCGAGGCGGACCGGCCGCTCCGCGACGCCGTGGCGAGGTCCGGGACGCCGCCTCGCCAGGTCGCCGAACTGTCGGCCTTCGGAGCCGCATGGGGGTCGGGCGAAGTCGCCGACCTTGGGCGGCAGGCCAACGAAAACCCGCCGCGGCTGCGCACGGTCGACCCGCGCGGCGAGCGCCTGGACGACGTGGAGTTCCATCCGGCCTATCATGACCTGATGACCCGGAGCATGGCTGCGGGGCTGCACGCCTCGGGGTGGGACGCGGCGGCGTCGACGCCCGGCCACGGGCGTCCCGCGGCGAGCGGCCAGGCGCTCCGGGCGGCGCGCTTCTACATGGCCTGCCAGGCCGAGGCCGGGCATCTGTGCCCGCTGACGATGACGCACGCCAGCGTCGCCGCCTTGTCGGCCGCACCGGAGACGTTGTCGCGATGGCTGCCCAGGATCGTCGGCAGGCGCTATGACGGCGCGCTGCGGCCGTGGTGGGAGAAGGACGCCGTCACGCTCGGGATGGGCATGACCGAGCGCCAGGGCGGGACGGACGTCCGCGCCAACGTCACGGCCGCGCTCCCGGCGGGAGATCACTACCGCGTCAGCGGCCAGAAATGGTTCATGTCCGCACCGATGTGCGACGCGTTCCTGATCCTGGCGCAGGCGCCGGGAGGGCTGACCTGCTTCCTCGTCCCGCGCTTCGAGCCCGACGGGCGGGTGAACGGCCTGCGCCTGCAGCGTCTCAAGGACAAGCTCGGCAACCGCTCGAACGCCTCCTCCGAGGCGGTGTTCGAGATGGCCTACGCCGAGCGCGTTGGCGACGAGGGGCAGGGCGTCCGCACCATCATCGGCATGGTGCAGCTCACCCGGCTCGACTGCGCGGTGGCCTCCGCGGGCCTGATGCGCATGGGGCTGGCGCACGCCGTCCATCACGCCCGCCACCGCACCGCCTTCCAGCGGCGCCTGATCGACCAGCCGCTGATGCGCACGGTGCTGGCCGACATGGCGCTGGAGGTCGAGGCCGCCACGGCGCTGGCGATGCGGCTCGCCCGCGCGCTCGACGCGGCGCCGACGGACCCGGCTGAAGCCGCCTTGGCCCGGCTGGCGATCCCGGCCGCCAAATACCTGATCTGCAAGCAGGCCCCCGACCTGCTGCAGGAGGCGATGGAGTGCCTGGGAGGCAACGGCTATGTGGAGGAGTTCCCTCTCGCCCGCGCCTATCGGGAGGCGCCGGTGAACGCCATCTGGGAGGGGTCCGGCAACGTCATGGCGCTCGACGTCCTGCGCGCCGCGGCGCGTTCGCCCGACGCAGTCGCCGCCGTCCTCGAAGCCCTGGGACGGCAGGCCGGCGAGGTCGGGCCTCCGATGGTCGACGCGATCGTGTCCGACCTGCGCGCGCCCGAGGCCGAGCGTCGCGCGCGGCGCATCACTGAAGCCATCGCGCGCCTGGCCGCAATGGCTTCGTTGACCGAAGGAGACCCGGACGTCGCGGACGCCTATGCGGCGCGGCTGCGGGCCGGGACGGAGTTCGCCGCCTCGACATGGGGCGCGTCCGGTCCGCCGGACCATGCGGACGCGCTGCTGGCCCGCGTGCTGCCGGCCTGACGGATCACGCCGCCATCGGCAGTTCCCGCACCTTTTCGCGCGGCACGGCGAGCAGCGCCGAGGCCCAGGCCGGGTCGGCCTGCTGGTCCGGCGGGCTCACCAGCAGGACACGGTCGGCGCTGGCCGCCAGGGCGGCGTCCGTCGCTTCCGTGCCGGCGGGCGGGCCGTCGATGATGACGATGTCGAACTCTCCGACCACGCCGTCGAAACGGCGCCGCGCTCCCTCCGGGAGCTTCGCGGGCCGGCCGTTCCGGGCCGTGTCCACCGGCAGGAAGAACACGCCCTGGGCCCAGTCGCCGTCGAGCGCGTGCACCGGGCGGTCGCGACCGCCGATCCGCAGGAGGCCCGGCTGGCCGCCAAGCCCGAAGGCGAGCGACAGCGTCGGGTTTCGCCGATGGGCGTCGACCAGAAGGATGCGTCGCCAGTCTCCCGCCAGCGCGCGGGCCAGGTTGGCCGCCAGGGTCGACTTGCCCGCTTGCGGGGCCAGCGACGTGACCAGCACCGTATAGGGCGCGCCGCTCTCCCGGCCGTCCGCGCGCGATTCCGCCAGCACGGCTTCCGCCATGGCGGCGACGTTCTGCGCATAGGCGCTCTCCGGACGATCGCGCGCCTCGGTGAGGCCGGGCGCCTCGGCCGGGTCTGCATCGGCCGCGTCCGAATGGCGTTCCGAGGAGAGGTCCGCAGCCTCGACCGACTCGTGCTGCATGGACCAGGCGTCGAACGCATCGGGCGGATCCGGCGGATTTACGGGGACGGCCGGCGCAGGGCCGAGCGTGCGGGCGGTCCTGTCAGCCGTCACCGTCACCGCATAGGCGGGCGCCGGAAGCGCTTCGCCGCGCGCGGGGGACGCTCCAGTCCCGGCCAGATCCTGGACCTGCTCCTTGGGCGGGGATCCGGCGAGGTCCGTCGCCCCGGCGCGTCGCTCGGCCCCGTTCCTCCACGCGCCGAGCAGGCCGGCGAGGGCGCCGAGCGCCAAACCGATCCCAGCCCCGGCGGCCAGAAATGCGGCGAGCGACGCGGCCGGGACGGCGGTCGCCGACGACGCGGGCGCGAGCAGCCGGACGCCTGCGGAAGCGTCCTGTTCGTCGGCGCCGGCCCCGGCTCGGGCGCGAAGCATCTTTTCGTAAGCCGCGCGGGTGGTCTCGGCCTCGGTCTCGAGGGCGCGGAGCTTGGCCGCGCCGGCGTCCGTCGACGCGGCGGCCGAGTTCGCCCGCAAGGCGGCTGCGGCTTCGGCGGCCTCGGCGGCCTGAAGCTCCGCCCGTGACGCCTCGACGGCGCGCTTGACCTCGTCCGCGAGCGCCCGGCGGGCGTCGCGGAGCTGCTGCTGGGCGTCCACCATCAACGGGTGGCGCGGCCCGAGCGTCTGGCGATAGCCCGCTTCCACGCGGGTCGCCTCGGCGAGGCGCGCCTGCAGGCGATCCATCGCAGGCGTGCGGACCGCATCCGCGCCCGCCTCGGCGCCCTGTCCGGCGGCGGCGCGCTGCGCCTGCTCGTGGCGCTGCCTCGCCTCGGCCAGGCGGGCCTTCGCCTGCGCCAGCTCCGCCTTGGGGTCGGCCGCAAGACCGCCCTGCTGGCGGGCCGCGATCAGCTTCGTTTCGGCTTCGTAGAGCCGGGTCTGCAGGGCGGCGAGGCGGGTCGCGTCCCGCTGGGCCGCAAGGCGGTTCGCCTCCGACCGCGCTTCCAGGCGCTCGGCGACGGACGCGCCCGCGACGGCGTTCGCCAGCAGGGCGGCCTTCTCGGGCGTGGACGCCCGGACGGAGAGCTGGATCAGGTCGGGCGCGCCGTCCCTGGCGACAGACAGGCGCTCGGACAGGCCGCGCACGGCGGCCGCGGCGCGCGCCTCGCCGGTCGGGCTGATCAGCCCCGCCGCGGCCAGGACGCCGTCCAGCGAGCCGAGCGGGGCGGGCATGATTTCGGAATCGGCCGCGAGATTCTCCTGTGCGACCACGCGCGACAGCACCGCCGCCGAAGCGGCCAGCCGCATGTGGCTTTCCGCCAGCGACGGATCGACGGACGCTCCCGCGCCCGTGACCTGCAGCGTGGCGGATGCAACCTGCAGATCGCCCTGCAGACGCCAGCCCAGGCCGCCAGCGAAGGCGCCCAGCGCCACCCCGGCCGCTGCGAGCCAGACGGCGCGCGCGCGGGAAGGGCCGGATCGGGCCGGAGCGGACCGGACGGGTCGGGACCGACCCGCAGATGCTTCGTTTCGCATCCTAGGATTGTGCCCGTGAGGCATTGACGATTCGTTTACGTTACCCGGAGGTTACGATGCGCCGGCGCCATGGGCCGGTCCCGTCTGGACGCTGGCGCAGGGCCGCCATTCCAGTATGGTGCGGCCCGTCGCCAGCCCAGCAGGAATGAAGCCGGCATGATTGTCGTATGCGGCGAAGCCTTGATTGACGTGTTCATCCGGCAGGACGGCGGCGCGCTCGGCGCCGAAGCCGTCGCCGGCGGTTCGCCCTACAACGTCGCGCTCGGGCTCGCCCGGCTGGACTGCCCGGCGGCCTATTGGGGCGGGGTGTCGCGCGACGCCCTGGGGTCGTTCTTGCTGGACTCGATCGCGCGCGACGGCGTCGACGTCAGCCTCGTGCGGCGCGTGGCCAACCGGACGACCTTGAGCGTCGTGGCGACCGACGCCGAGGGCCATCCGGGCTACGCCTTCTACGGCGAAGGCGGCGCCGACCGGGCGCTGGACCCCTCGGACCTGCCCGACCTGCCACCGGCCGCCGCCGCGATCGCGATCGGATCCTACGCGCTGGCCGTCGAGCCCATCGCCACCGCCATCGAGGCGATGCTGGAACGAGAGCGCGGGCGCGTCGTCGTCTCGCTCGATCCCAACCTGCGCCCGCGCGTCGTCGGGGACGTCGCCGCGTGGCGGCCGCGTTTCGAGCGCTTCGTGGCCGGCGCGGACATCGTGAAGGCCAGCACCGAGGATCTCGGGCCGCTTTATGGCGAAGACGCCGACATCGCCGCCGTCGCACGCGATTGGCTGGCGCTCGGCCCGGCGCTGGTGGTGTTCACGCGCGGGCCGGACGGCGCCGTCGCTTTCGCCCGCAGCGGCGTGGTCGTCGAGCGGCCCGGCCGCGTGGTGTCGGTGGTCGACACGGTGGGGGCGGGAGACACGTTCCACGCCGCTCTGCTGGCCTGGCTGGCGCGCGCCGGCCGCCTCGACCGCGGGGCGCTGCGCGAGCTCGGCGAGGACGAGATCGCCGCCGTCCTGGACGAATGCATCGCGGCCTCCGCCATCACCTGCTCCAGGCGCGGAGCGGACCTGCCGCGGCGGGCCGAGGTGGAGGCGCTCATGCGCCGCGAGCCCCCGCCGGGCCGCTGATCCGGCGAAGGCGGGCCGGCGGCGCTTGCGCGGGCCGGAGCGATCTGCGACACCGCCCCCAATGGCCGCTCCCCCGCTTCTCCTCCTGCAGGACATCGCCCTCACCTTCGGCGGCACGCCGTTGATCGAGAACGCCGAACTGTCCGTCTCGCCCGGCGAGCGGCTGTGCCTCGTGGGGCGCAACGGCTCGGGCAAGTCCACGCTGCTGAGGATCGCGGCCGGGCAGGTCGAGCCCGACAAGGGCAGCGTCTTCGTGCAGCCGGGCGCGACGGTGCGCTACCTGCCGCAGGAGCCTGATCTCGCCGGCTTCGCCACGACGCTCGCCTATGTGGAGGCCGGCCTCGGGCCCAGCGACGATCCCTACCGCGCCCGCTACCTCCTGGAGGAGTTGGGGCTGACCGGCGAGGAGGATCCCTCCAGGCTGTCGGGCGGCGAGGCCCGGCGCGCCGCCCTGGCCCGGGTTCTCGCGCCCGAGCCCGACATCCTGCTGCTCGACGAGCCGACCAACCATCTCGATTTGCCCGCCATCGAGTGGCTGGAGGCCGAGATCCGGCGCATGCGCTCCGCGCTCGTCCTGATCAGCCACGACCGGCGCTTCCTGGAGACCCTGTCGCGCGCCACCGTCTGGCTGGACCGGGGACGCACCCGCCGCATGGACCGGGGCTTCGCCTTCTTCGAGGCGTGGCGCGACGAGACGCTCGAGCAGGAGGAGCAGGAGGCTCACAAGCTCGACCGGCGCATCGTCGCCGAGGAGCACTGGGTGCGCTACGGCGTCACCGCGCGCCGCAAGCGCAACGTCCGCCGCATGGCCGAGCTCGGCGCCCTGCGCCAGGAGCGGACAGACCGGCGCAAGGCCGCCGGCGCGGTGCGGCTCACGGTCAGCGACGGCGACGTCTCGGGCAAGCTCGTCGTCGAGGCGCGCCATGTCGGCAAGGCTTATGGCGACGAGATCATCGTCGAGGATTTCTCGATCCGCATCTTGCGCGGCGACCGCGTCGGCCTCATCGGGCCCAACGGCGCGGGCAAGACGACGCTGCTGAAACTGCTCACCGGCGCGCTGGCGCCCGATTCGGGCGCCATCCGCCTCGGCGCGAACCTGCAGATGATGACCCTGGAGCAGGGCCGCGACAGCCTCGATCCGGCTCTCGGCCTGGCCGAGACGCTGACGGGCGGGCGCGGCGACACGATCACCGTCGGCGGGCAGTCCAAGCACGTTGTCAGCTACATGAAGGACTTTTTGTTCACTCCCGAGCAGGCGCGCACGCCCGTGGGCGTCCTGTCCGGCGGAGAGCGGGGACGCCTCACCCTGGCCCGGGCCCTGGCGCAGCCCTCCAACCTGCTGGTGCTGGACGAGCCCACGAACGACCTCGACCTGGAGACGCTGGACCTGCTGCAGGAGATGCTGGCGGACTATCCGGGCACGGTGCTGCTCGTCAGCCACGACCGCGACTTCCTCGACCGCGTCGTCACCTCCGTGATCGTCTCGGAAGGGCAGGGCCGTTGGCAGGAATACGCCGGCGGCTATTCGGACATGGTGGCCCAGCGCGGCGAGGGCGTCACCGCCAAGCCGACGCCGCCGTCCAGGCCCGAGACCGGCAAGGCGCGCGCGGACAAGCCCGCCGTCGCGCCGGCGGCCGAGCCCGCCCGCCGCAAGCTCACGTTCAAGGACAAGCACGCGCTGGAGACGCTGCCCCGGACCATGGAGACGCTGAGCGCCGAGATCGCGCGGCTGCAGGCGGCGATGGTCGATCCCACCCTTTATGCGCGCGACCCGGCCGGCTTCGGTCGCCTCTCGACCGCCCTCGCCAAGGCGCAGGGCGATCTCGCCCACGCCGAGGAGGAGTGGCTGCGCCTCGAGATGATGCGGGAAGAAATCGAGGGCTGACGCCTCGATCCTCCGGGACGCGACTGTGCGCGGCCCGGGCCCGGCGTCACCGCGCCAGCCAGCCGCCGTCGACGGGCAGCACGATCCCGTGCACATAGGCCGCCGCTGGCGAGCACAGGAAGACCGCCGCGCCGCCGATGTCGTCCTGCTCGCCCCAGCGCCCGGCCGGGATGCGGGCGAGGATCTGCCCGCTGCGGTCCGGGTCGTTGCGCAACGCTTCCGTGTTGTTGGTGACGAAGTAGCCCGGCGCGATGGCGTTCACATTGACGCCCTTGCCGGCCCACTCGCAGGCGAGCAGCCGGGTCAGGCCTGCGAGCCCGCTCTTTGACGCCGTGTAGGACGGGATCCGGATGCCGCCCTGGAAGGACAGCAGCGAGGCGATGTTGACGATCCGCCCGCCGCCCTCGCGCGACAGCATGTGACGGGCGGCGGCCTGCGACAGGAAGAAGGCGGACTTCAGGTTGACGTTCATGACGTCGTCCCAGTCCTGCTCGGTGAAGTCGATCGCGTCCGCCCGCCGGATGATGCCGGCGTTGTTCACGAGCGCGTCGATTCGGCCGCGCCACGCCAGGGTCTCCGCCACGATCCGCCCGATCGGCTCCAGCGAGCCGAGGTCGGCCGTGATCTCCAGGAAGGCCGCGCCGCTCTCCTCCACGAGGCTGCGCGTTTCCTCCATGGAGGAGCGCCCGACCGCCGCGATCGCCGCGCCGGCGCGGGCCAGCGCAACCGCGATGCCCTGGCCGAGGCCGGTGTTCGCTCCCGTGACGATGGCGGTCTGGCCGGAGAGGTCGAAGGCGTTCGGCATGGCGGACCTCAGCGCAGGTCGGACATGGAGACCATGTCCATGTCGGTGAAGTCCTGGTTGTCGCCCGCCATGGCCCAAATGAAGCCATAGCTGGCGGTCCCGACGCCGGCATGGATCGACCAGCCGGGCGACAGGATGGCCTGCTCGTTCGCCACCACGAGATGGCGGGTCTCGTCGGGCTCTCCCATCATGTGGAAGACGCGCTGGTCCTGCGGGAGGTCGAAATAGAGATAGGCCTCGGAGCGCCGATCATGCGTGTGGCACGGCATGGTGTTCCAGACGCTGCCCGGCGAGAACAGCGTCATGCCGGCCACCAGCTGGCAGGTCGGCAAGATGTCCGGGTGGATGATCTGGTGGATGACGCGTTTGTTGGCCGAGGCTTCGGACCCGAGCGGCACCATGCGGGCCTCCGACAGGGCGACCTTGCGGGTCGGATGGGTGGCGTGCGCGGGCGCGCTCAAAAGGTAGAGCTTGGCCGGCGCGGCCGGGTCGAGGCTCTCGAACGCGACCTCGGCGGCTCCCATGCCGACATAGAGCGAGTCGCGCGCGGCGAGGTCGAAGGCGCGCCCGTCCACGGTGACGCGGCCTTGCCCGCCGATATTGATCGCGGCCAGCTCGCGCTTGGCCAGGAAGGTCTTCTGTCCGATCGGCTTGGAGGTTTCCAGCTTCAGCGCGGCTCCGGTCGGCATGGCCCCGCCCAGCACGAAGCGGTCGACATGGCTGTAGGTGAGGGCGATCTCGCCCGGGACGAACACGCTCTCCACCAGGAAGTGGCGGCGCAACTCCTCGGTGTCGTAGTAGCGCACCGCCTCCGGATGGCTGGCCTGGCGCACATCGATCTCACTCATCGGATCCTCGTTAACTCAACGGAAAGGGGGGCCGGACGCTCGCGCCAGGGCCAGCCGGTCTATTCGACCGTGAAGCTCTTGGGGTCCCACGTCACCTTCGGATATTGCGGGTCCATCGCCTCAAGGGTCTCGCGCACGACTCCTGCGATCGCCGCGTTGCGCGCCCATTTGTGATCCGCAGGGATGACCCGCCAGGGCGCGTCGTCGGTCGAGCAGCGCTCCAGCATGGTCTCGTAGGCGTCCTGGTAGTCGTCCCAGAGCTTGCGGTCGTCGAGGTCGCCCGGGTTGAATTTCCAGTGCTTCTCGGGATCGTCCAGGCGCTCCTGCAGGCGCTCCCGCTGCTCCTTCTTGGAGATGTGCAGCATGAATTTCAGGATCGTGGTCCCGTTCTGCGTCAGGATGTTCTCGAAAGCGTTGATCTGGTCGTAGCGCTTGTCGATCTCCTTGCCGGGCGCGATCTTGCGCACCTTGACCACCAGCACGTCCTCGTAATGCGAGCGGTTGAAGATCCCGATCGTGCCGCGCCGCGGCGCCGCCAGGTGGGCCCGCCACAGGAAGTCGTGGGCGCGCTCCTCCTCGCTGGGCTGGCGGAACGCCGTGACGGTGACGCCCAGCGGTCCCGTCTGGTTGAAGACGCCCCGGATGGTCCCGTCCTTGCCGGCGGTGTCCATGCCCTGCAGGACCACCAGCAGCGAGCGCCGGCCTTCGGCGTAGAGCCGGTCCTGCAGCTTGTCGATCACCACGATGTCTTCGGCCAGCTTGGTCCTGGCGTGCTCCTCGCTCTTGAACGAGGAGGTGTCGGCCGGGTCCCGGTCGGCGAGCTTCGCCTTTTTGCCGGGCTTCACCTGAAACGAATTGGCCAAGGCGCTCTCCTGAAAGACGGGACGTCAGCTTTCATTGTGGACCCGCCCGACCGGGCGGCAAGGTCCGGTCGGCGCGATCGGTGATGTCCGAAGGTCAGCCGCGCTGGCGCAGCCTGCGGCGGCCGGTGCGGACGGGGGTCGCAGGGGCGGGCAAGTCGGCGCCGGCGATGCGGGCCGGCAGTTCTTCCATGACGGAGCGGCGCTCGGCGGCCGACATCGCGGCCCAGCGCGAGATCTCGTCGATCGTGCGCCCGCATCCCACGCAGAGCCGCGCGGCGGGATCGATGACGCAGACCTGGACGCAGGGGCTCTCGGTGATCTCCATGAGGCACTCCTAAGCAGGAAACGGCCCGAAGGGAACCGCGATCCCGTCGCCCGGCGCTCCGGGCGCGACAAATTCGACCGCCCGGGCCACAGTTCGGCAACCTCCGGCGGCTCAGCGCCGTTGAGGCTGCCTTGGCGGGCCTTCGCCCGCCGCCGGACATTGTCTGATGCTCCTCTCCCCGATGACGACCTCCCGCCCGAGCCGCCACGCATGAGCGCCGCCGAGATCCCCGTCGGGGCCGAGACTGACGACGCCTTCGCAGCGCCGCAGCACACCGCCGCCCTGGCGCTGGCGCTGCTGGACGAGGCGGCCCGGCGGCCCGGCGGCCTGGTCTACGTCGCCGGCGGCGAGCGGCGAGCGGAGGAGGTCGCGGCGCTCGCCGCCCGGCTCGCGCCGGAACGCACGGTCCTGCACTGGCCCGCCTGGGACAGCCTCCCCTTCGACCTCGCGCCTCCATCGGCCGGAGTCATGGGACGCCGCGCCGCCGCAATGGCCCGGATCGCCGAGGGCGTTGACCATCCCCTGATCGTCACGTCGGCCGACGCGCTTCTGCAAAGGACGCCGCCCCCCGCGGCCTGGAGCGGCGCGCGGATGACCCTCCGGACAGGCGAGGCCATCGATCCGCAGGCCCTGACTGGCGAGCTCGCCGGCCGGGGGTACTGGCTGGACGAACGCATCGACGAGCCCGGCGAAATGGGGGTGCGCGGCGGCGTGATCGACATCTTCCCCGCCGACGCTGACGCGCCGGTCCGGCTGGACCACGAGGACGGGCGCATCCTGGAGATCCGTCGTTTCGACGCCGTGTCCCAGCGCACCCTCGACGCCCTGCAGGCGGTGACGATCGTCCCCGCCACGGAGGACTTCCAGCGCCCCGACCAGGCGACCGAGGCCGGGTCCGGCCTCGCCGCCGCCCGCGCCTCCATGGCCGAGAGGGTCGTGGCGACGCATTCCGACCTCGCTGCGCCCGTCGACCTCTTCGGCGACGCCGCGCTGGCGCTGTCGGCCGACGCCGACCGCCAGGCCCGGCGCTTCCTCGAGCTGGTCGCCGACGGCCAGGCCAGGGGCGGAGCTTCGCTCTATCTGGGAGAGGCCGACTGGGACGCCCTCGCGAGCCGGCCCGGCGCGCTCACCGAGAGCCCGGCGCAGGGAGACGCCGCCGTCGCGTCCTTCGCCACCCAGCGGCTGCCTGCCGAGAGCGCGGGCCGCTTCCTCCGCAAGGAGCGCGACGCGGGTCGCACGATCGTCGTCGCCGCTCCGACGCGCCCCTGGCTACGGCGGCTTCGGCGCCTGGCCGAGCAGGCCCTCGACGCGGGAGCGGTCGCGGCTGAGAGCTGGGCCGATGTCCGCGCCGCCCAGCCTGGCTCGCTCGTCACGCTGCTGCTGCCCATCGACGCCGGTTTCCGTGCGCCGGAAGGCGTGTCGGTGCTGGCGGCCGGCGATGTCTTCGGCAGCCGCGCCAGGGCCGGCGCGCAGGCGAGCTCGGCCGCGTCGGTGCTGGCCGGACCGGACCTGCGCTGCGGCGACGTGGTGGTGCATCGCGATCACGGCCTCGCCGTGCTGGAGGACGTCGAGACCGTCGAGACGCCGGACGCCGGCGCGACCGAGACCATCCGGCTGCGCTTCGCCGGCGACGAGGCGCTGATGGTCCCGGCCGACGAGGCGGGCCGGCTCTGGCGGTACGGCTCGGAGCCCGACACCGTCACGCTCGACCGGCTCGGCGGCTCGGCCTGGGAGAAGCGCCGGGCCGAGATCGAGGCGCAGATCGCCGATGCGGCCGACCGCCTGTCCCGACTGGCGCGCGAGCGTGACGCCCGGACGGCGCCCGTTCTGACGCCCCCGCAGGCCGCCTATGAGCGCTTCGCGGCGCGCTTTCCGTTCGGCGAGACGCCCGACCAGTCGCGCGCCATCGCGGACGCGCTGGCGGACCTCGCCTCCGGCAAGCCCATGGACCGGCTGGTCTGCGGCGACGTCGGCTTCGGAAAGACCGAGGTGGCCTTGCGGGCCGCGGCCGCCGCCGCCCTGGCGGGAAAGCAGGTGGCGGTCGCGGCGCCCACCACCGTGCTGGCGCGCCAGCATTACGACACCTTCCGCAAACGCTTCGCCGGCCTGGGGATCGAGGTGGCCGCGCTGTCGCGCTTCGTGTCCGCCGCCGACGCCCGGGCCGTGAAGGCCGGGCTGGCGGACGGCTCCATCCGCATCGCGATCGGCACCCACGCGCTGGCCGCCAAGGATGTCCGCTTCGCCGATCTCGGCCTCCTCATCATCGACGAGGAGCAGCGCTTCGGCGCGCGCCACAAGCAGGCGCTGGCCGCGCTCGGCGTCGACGCCCATGTGATGACGCTGACCGCCACCCCCATTCCGCGCACCCTGCAGGCCGCCATGGCGGGGCTGCGCTCCCTCAGCGTCATCGCGACCCCGCCGGCCGCGCGCGTTCCGGTGCGAGCCGTGATTCAGCCCTTCGACGACGTGCTGGTCCGCGACGCCCTGCTGCGCGAGCGGCGCAGGGGCGGGCAGAGCTTCGTAGTCTGCCCGCGCGTGGAGGACATCGCGCCGATGCGCGCGCGCCTCGCCGCGCTCTGGCCGGAGGCGAAGCTTCTCGTCGCGCATGGGCGCATGAAGCCCGCCGACATCGACGACGCCCTGATCCGCTTTGCGGACGGCGACGGGGACGTGCTGCTCGCCACCAACATCGTGGAGAGCGGCCTCGACATCCCGAACGCCAACACCATGGTGGTCTGGCGGCCGGACCGCTTCGGCCTGGCCCAGCTGCACCAGCTGCGCGGCCGGGTGGGGAGAGGCCGCCGCCGCGGCGTCTTCATCCTCGCCGCCGACCCCGCCGCCGCGCTGAGCGCGGCCGCGCGCAAGCGGCTGGAGACTCTCGCCGCCCTGGACCGGCTGGGCGCCGGCTTCGCCATCAGCGCCCGCGACCTCGACCAGCGCGGCGCCGGCGACCTGCTCGGCGAGGACCAGAGCGGTCATATGAAGCTGATCGGTCCGGCGCTCTACCAGGACATGCTGGAGCGCGCCATCGCGGCGGCCCGCGGCGAGCCCGTCCCGGACGACTGGACGCCAGAGCTGCGCATGGCGGAGGCGGGCGTCATCCCGGCCTCCTACATCCCCGAGGCCGATGTGCGGCTGGAGCTCTATGTGCGCTTCGCCCGGGCGCGCTCGGCGCTGGAGATCGAACAGCTGGCCGAAGAGATCGAGGACCGTTTCGGCGAGCCGCCGGAGCCGGTGGTCCAGCTCATCGACCGCGCCAGCATCGCGATGAGCTGCCGGGCGCTGGACGTGGCTCGGCTCGACGTCGGCCCGAACGCCGTCGCGGCGACCTTCCGCCACGACGGACAGGATCCCCCGCCTTGGCTGGCCGGCTTCGTCGAGCGCGCGGGCGCGGCGGGCCTCGCCTGGAAGGACGGGCGGCTGGTCTGGGCCAAGCCGTCGCCGGACCGCGCCGCGGAACGGGCCCACGCCCGCAAGCTGCTGGAGCGTCTGGCCGACGTGCAGGCCGCCAACGCCTGAGGCTCGCGGTCCCTAGGTTCAGCGCCCGCCGGTGACGTTATAGACCGCGCCGGTCACGTAGGAGGCCTGCTCGGAGAGGAGGAACAGGATCACCTTGGCGACCTCCTCGGCCGATCCGGCGCGGCGCATCGGCACGGTCGAGGCCAGCTTGTCGAGCCGTCCCGTCAGGCCGGCGGAGTCGTGGATCTCCGTCTCGATCAGGCCGGGCGCGACGGCGTTCACCCGGATGCCGTCGGGGCCGAGCTCCTTGCCCAGGCCCAGCGTGAAGCTGTCGATGGCGGCCTTGGAGGCCGCGTACCACACGAAGGTGTCGGGCGAGCCCAGCCAAACCGCGGCGGACGACAGGTTGACGATGGCGCCGCCGCGCCCGCCATGGCGCGGCGCCATGCGGCGAACGGCCTCGCGGGCGACCAGCATCGCGCCGGTGACGTTGACGTCGATCACGCGCCGGATCTCGGCCGGGTCGGCGTCGTCGAGGCGGCTCGCCTGGCCGGTGATGCCCGCATTGTTCACCAGCGCGTCGATGCGGCCCATGCGCTCGTCCACCTCGCGGAACACGCGCGCGATGTCGGCGTCCGCCGCCATGTCGCCCTGGAACACGTCGGCCCTTGCGCCGGCCGCCCGGCAGGCCTCGGCCGTGGCGTCCGCCGCAGCCCTGTTGCCCGCATAGTTGATGGCGACGTCATAGCCGGCCGCGGCGGCGAGGCGGCAGACGGCGGCGCCGATGCCCCGGCCGCCGCCGGTCACGAGGAGGAGCGGTCGTGTGGTCATGCTGGATCCGATCTGTCGTCTCGCGGTCGCTCAGCTCTTCACGGCGCCGGCCGTCAGGCCGCCCACCATGTATTTCTTGAACGCGTAGTACATCGCGGCCGGCGGCAGGGCGTAGATCAGGCCCGTGGTCATCAAGAGCTCCCAGGGCGAGTCGTCCGCCGCCAGGAAGTTGCCGAGCGCGACCGGCAGCGTGATGGAGGTGTCCTTGGACAAGAGCAGGAAAGCGTACAGGTACTCGTTCCAGGCCAGCAACACCGCATAGGTGCCGACCGCCACCAGGGACGGCAGCATCAGCGGGACATAGACGAGCCGGAACAGCTGCATGGGCGTCGCGCCGTCCATGATGGCGGCCTCGTCGAGCTCGGCCGGCAGCTTGTCGGACGCCTGCTTCAGCACCCAGATCGCGTAGGGCGACGCAATCGTCACCATGGCCAGGATGAGGGCCCACTGGCTGTTCAGCAGGCCGTAGAGCCCCATCGTGCGGTACATCGGCACGGCCAGGAAGGCGGCGGGGATAAAATAGGTGAACAGCGCCATGTTCAGCACGGTCCGGCCGCCCTTCACCTTGAGGCGCGAAATCGAGAAGGCCGCGAAGGTGGCGATGAAGAGCGTCAGCGCGCCCGTGGCGAGCGCGATGAACACCGAATTGAACAGCTGCTGCCAGAACAGGTGGAGGAAGTAGTGCTTTTGCCCGAAGACCACCTCGAAATTGCGCAGGGTCGGGTTCTTCGGCCACAGCGCGCCCGAGAAGGCCGACTGCTTGTCCGAGAAGGCGAACAGGCACAGATGGTAGATCGGCAGCATCGTCCAGATCAGCACCGGGATGCCGATGAGCAGCAGCTTGGCTTCCGTGCCGGCCGAGCGAAGGAGGGACTTGTTCACGGGCGCAGCCTTACTTCGAGAGACGCTTCATCATCACAAAGACGAGCGGCAGGATGATCGGCAGGGCGCATACGATGGTGGCCATCGACAGGTCGACCTGGTCCAACCGCAGATAGCGGATGCCCAGCGTGGCGAGCACGTGGGTGAGGTCGGCCGGCCCGCCGCCGGTGAGCAGATAGACGCTGTTGAAGTCGCCGAGCGTCCAAATCATCGAGAGGATCGTGCAGGTCAGGTAGAGCTGCTGCATCGACGGCCAGGTGACGAACCGGAACTTCTGCCAGTTGTTGGCCCCGTCGACCGACGCCGCCTCGTAGAGATCGGCCGAGATCGCCAGCCGCCCGGCCAGCAGGATCAGGGTCCAGAACGGCAGCGACTTCCAGATATGGACCAGGATGGCCAGAAAGAGCGCGAGCTGGGGATCGTTCAGCCAGTTCGGACCGTCCTCGCCGGTGAAGCGGAAGATCAGCTGGTTGATGACGCCCCATTCGGGGTTGAGCATGAACCGGACCGACAGGATGGTCGGGATCGACGGCACCGCCCAGGGCAGGATGAAGATGACGGAGAGCGCCTTCACCCACTTGCGCTCGTTCATGAAGAAGCCGGACAGCGTCAGCGCCACGACCATCTTCAGATTGATGCCGATGATCAGGAAGGCGAGCGTGTTGAAGATCGACCGGATAAAGATCGGGTCGTTGAAAAGGTGGACGTAGCTCTCCGGCTTGTGGGCCAGCCAGAACGCGTAGAACACCGGGTAGACGACGAACAGCGCGAAGATCAGCAGGTAGGGGGCCACCATCAGGATGCCCCAGAACTGCCAGGCGGTCATGCCCTGCTTCTCGGGGGCGACGACGCCGGCGTGCGGGTCGGTAAGGCTTGCGGTGGTCATCGTGGGGGCCCTTATGGAGTCGGCGCTCGCCCGGGCCGGGCGACCACCGTTGATCTGGCGCAGGGGGTCGGGTCGCCGCTTTCCTGACCGTTGCTGAATCCCCTCATCCCGCGGAGCCCTGCGCAGCAGGGCGTTCCAAAGGGACGAGGGGCATTCTGGCGTCGCGCCGGGCTCTCAGAACGAGGGATCCTGAAAGCCCGGCCTCGTCGGTTCAGCTTCCGGCCACTTCCTTGATGCGGGCGATCAGCTCGTCCGTGGCCTTCTCGACCGGCACCTTCTCGCTGACGATGCGGTTGGCGGCCTTGGCCCAGACGTTCTCGTTGTTCAGGATCGTGAACTTGTAGTTCTTGGTGAACTCGAAGGTCACGGTCCCGGCCTTGTACTGGTTGTAGACCGACTTGCGGTGCGGGTCAGCCTGCCAGAACGGGCTCTCCTGGCCGGCCTTGGTCACCGAGAACCAGCGGCCGAGAGCGCCTTCCACGTAGGGCTTCAGGTTCTCTTCCTGCAGCAGGAACGCGACGAACTCCTTGGCGCGCTGCTTCTGCTTGGCCTGCTCGAACACCACGCCCACCTTCACGGCGGTGCGGTACTGCATCGGGGCGCCGTCGGGCTTGTTGGGGAAGCCGGCGGTGCGGATCAGGCTGTCGTAGTTCTTCTTCGCCTGGGCCCGCTGCTCGGCCGTGAGCGTCTCGTTGTTGGCGTCGTCGAGCCACTTGGCCGCGATCGAGATCGTGGCGTTGTGGGTCAACACCGTCGTCTTGTTGTGGAAGGCGACGTTGTTGTCCGGGTCCTTCCAAGACGTGGCGGAAGGCGGCACGCAGCCCTTGACGTAGGGCTCGGTGTAGTCGGCCAGGGCGCCCATGAGGCCCTTCTTGACGTTCGGATCGTCGAGCTGGAGCTTGCCCTTGTCGTCGACGAGCTTGACGTTGTAGGCGTCCATGAAGGTCAGGAACGAGTAGAAGCTGTCCGACGAATCCACACCCAACGGCTGCCCGATGCCATAGGCGCGGCTGCCCGAGGCCTTGCGGTAGGCCGGCTGGACCTTGTCGCACCAGAAGGACCAGTAGCCCTTCCAATCCTTCGGAATGTCGCTCTCCTTGAAGCCGGCCTGCTCGAGCATATCGATCCAGTACTCGATATGCATCGTCTGCTGCTTGAGCGGGAACGCGTAGTAAGCCTGCTTTTTGGCCTTGTCGTTGTACAGGTAGGTCGTCTCGACCGTGTTGGGCGCGAACTGGCCCTTCAGGGGCTCGATGACGCTCGTGAGGTCTTCGAGGCGTCCCTCATAGGCCCACTTGGCGGCGACCTGGAAGTCGTACACGTCCGCATAGGCGACGTCCGGCGGGCTGCCGGCGTCCAGCGCCGAGACCGTCTTCGGGATCATGTCCTGCACGGCGTACTGGGACAGATCGACCTTGACGCCGCTCTTGGCCTCAAATTTCTTGATGGCCTCGAAGAGCGCGTCGTCCTCGGCCTTGTAGAAGCCCTTCACCCACCACACGGTGAGCTTGTCCTGGGCGAGCGCCTGCCCGCCCGCCAGGATGGCGAAAGACGCGGCTGCCCCCACGATCAGTTTCTTCATCGTTTTCCTCCCAAAGGGTCCCTGGCTTGGCGCCTGGATCGTTGCCGTCGACGGGCCCTGACGTGGCCACGCCCGATCGACGGGAGCATGCGGGCACCGAGCCCCTTGCGTCCGTTCCCGACCGGCTGGCGGCACTCTAAGACTATCGAACCGATTAAGTCCAGCGCGGCCGACTGGCTGCCATGCGTTTTGCGCAGCATTGCGGGGTTTTTCGCTCCAAACGCGCCGAAACGGCCTTTCGCCTGATCGTTGCAACTGGGCGACCCCGCATGTATCGATTTAGGTCTCAGGAATGAGGCGCCGCGCGGCGTGAACGTGGGCGCCAGCGCCGCCGCGAAGGCCTCGGGAGGAACCGTGTCGGACACGATCTCGCAGTCCCAAGAGGCCGCCGGCGGCGGCGAGGACGTCCGCCTCATCCTGCTGGACCCGCGCGACAACGTGCTGGTGGCGCGCCGACGGATCCGGGCCGGCGACGATCTCGCCATCGACGGAAAGCGGGTCGCCGCCGCCCAGGATATCCCGCTCGCCCACAAAGTGGCGCGGCGCGCCATCGCGCCTGGCGAGACGGTGCTGAAATATGGCGCGCCGATCGGGTCCGCCACCGCCTCGATCGCCCCGGGCGAGCATGTGCACGTCCACAACATCAAGAGCGAATACACGCCCACCTACACGTTGGACGATCCCAAGCTTGGAGCGACAGCATGACCCCCTCGTTCGCCGAACCTTCCGTCGCGGAGGCCCCCATGCGCGGCTGGCTGCGCCAGGACGGCCGCAAGGGCATCCGCAACGTCGTCGCGGTCGGCTACCTGGTCGAGTGCGCCCATCATGTGGCGCGGGAGATCGCCGCGCCGCTGCGCGAGGACGGCGTCCACGTGATCGGCTTCCCGGGCTGCTACCCCAACGGCTACGCCCAGCGCATGATGGAGGCGCTCTGCACGCACCCCAATGTCGGGGCGGTTCTGCTCGTGTCGCTGGGCTGCGAGGCCTTCGACAAATACGGGCTGGAGCGCGCGGTCCGGGCGAGCGGCCGCCCGGTCAAGACGCTCACCATCCAGGCGACGGGCGGGACCCGCGCCTCCATCCTGGAGGGCCGGGCCTGGGCGGCCGAGCAGAAGCGTCTTTTGGATGCGGCTCCCACCGTCCCGATGCGGGTGGACGAGCTCGTGGTCGGCACCGTCTGCGGCGGCTCGGACGGGACCAGCGGCATCACCGGCAACCCCGCCGCCGGGCGCGCCTTCGACATGCTGGTGCGCGAAGGCGCGGCCTGCATCTTCGAGGAGACGGGCGAACTCATCGGCTGCGAGCACATCATGGCGGCGCGCGCCGTGACGCCCGCGCTGGCGGCCGAGCTGGAGGCCAGCGTCGCCAAGGCGGCGCGCTACTACGCCACGCTCGGCTACGGCTCCTTCGCGCCCGGCAACGCCGATGGGGGCCTGTCGACCATCGAGGAGAAATCGATGGGCGCCTACGCCAAGTCCGGGGCCTCGCCCATTTGCGGCCTGCTCAAGCCGGCGGACGTCCCGCCCCGGGGCGGCCTCTATCTGCTGGATGTCGTGCCCGACGGGGAGGTCCGGTTCGGCTTCCCCAACATCAACGACAACGCCGAGATCGCCGAGCTGATCGCCTGCGGCAGCCACGCCGTGCTGTTCGTGACGGGGCGCGGCTCGGTGGTGGGCTCGGCCATCTCGCCCGTGGTCAAGATCTGCGCCAATCCGGAGACCTACAGGCGTATGAGCGACGACATGGACGTCGACGCCGGCCGAATCCTGGAGGGCCGCGCCGGCCTCGACGAGGTCGGGCGCGAGATCCGCGACCTCGTGGTCGGGCTCGGCCAGGGTCTGAAGACCCGGTCCGAGGACCTCGGTCACCAGGAGTTCATCCTCACCTACAAGAGCTTCGAGCCGATCGGCCCCGCCTGCCTGCCCGGCGCGGCCTGAGGGCGACGGACGCCGGCTCCGGCGCGTTCAGGCCGCCTCCGCCGACTCCAGCCGCTGGCCGATCATCGCGTGCAGCGAGCGCAGGTCCTTGGCGAACTGGCGGATGCCCTCGGCCAGCTTCTCGGTCGCCATCGGGTCCTCGTTGAGCGCGAAGCGGAACGACGCCTCGTCGGTGGCGATCTTGTCGACGCCGTCGCGCCCGGCCGTGGCGGGGTCGAGCTTGCGGGCCAGCGCGCCCTCGTCGCGCGACAGCTCCTCCAGCAGCGCCGGCGCAATGGTGAGCCTGTCGCAGCCGGCCAGCGCCTCGATCTCGCCGGTGTTGCGGAAGGACGCGCCCATCACCACCGTGTCGTAGCCGTGGCGCTTGTAATAGGCGTAGATCCGCCGCACCGAGAGCACGCCCGGATCCTCTTCGGCCGTGAAGCTGCGGCCCTCGGCCTTGGCGTGCCAGTCCAGGATGCGGCCTACGAAAGGCGAGATCAGGAACGCCTTCGCCTCCGCGGCCGCCGCCGCCTGCGCCAGCGAGAACAGCAGCGTCAGATTGCAGTCCACGCCCTCGCGCTGCAGGATTTCGGCCGCCCTCAGGCCCTCCCAGGTGGAGGCGAGCTTGATCAGGATGCGGTCGCGCTCGATGCCGCGCTCCTTGTAGGCGGCCACGATGGCCCGCGCCTTGTCGACGCTGGCCTTGGTGTCGAAGGAGAGGTTCGCGTCCACCTCGGTGGAGACGCGGCCGGGCACGATGCGCGTGAGCTCGGCCCCGAACGACACCGCCAGCCGGTCGGCGACGGCGGCCGTCACGGCCTCGCGGGAGCCGCCCTTGCGGCGGCCCCAGTCGAGCGCCTCGTCGAGGAGCGAGGCGTAGCCCGGCATCTGGGCCGCCTTCAGGATCAGCGAGGGGTTGGTGGTGCAATCGGTGGGGTGGAAGGCCCGGATCGCCTCGATATCGCCGGTGTCCGCCACCACGACGGTCATGGACTTGAGCTGGTCGAGCTTGGACGCCATGGCGGCTCTCCTTGAACTTCGTCGGCGGATCGGCCGGGATCGCGTGGATCGCCGGGCGGGCTTGCGGCATCGGTCGCAGGCTTCCTATCATGGCCCGCATCGGGCCGGAACCGTGTCGCGGCGGTCGGACCGGTCTCGCCATCGCGCTCCGGCGCGCCGCTCCCGCAGGAGATCAACGCATGCTGAAGGGGCTGGATCCCATCCTGGGGCCGGAGCTTCTCGCCACCCTGCGGGCCATGGGCCACGGGGACGAGATCGCCGTCGTGGACACGAACTTTCCCGCCGCCGCGATGGGGCGCCCGGTGATCCGGCTCGACGGGATCCCCGCGCCGCGCGTGGTCGAGGCGGTGCTGTCCGTGATGCCGCTGGACGACTTCGTCCCCGAGGCCGCCTGGCGCATGGAGGTGGTCGGCGACGCCCAGGCGGACATGCCCATCTTCGCGGAGTTCCGCCAGGCCATCGTAGCCCAGGAGGGCGTCGGCTTCGCGCTGGGCGCGCTGGAGCGCTTCGCCTTCTACGAGCGCGCCAAGGGAGCCTTTGCGGTCGTGGTCAGCGGCGAGCGTCGCCTCTACGGCAACGTGATCCTGAAGAAGGGCGTGGTCCGGCCGGAATAGGCCGACGGCCCACGCCATCCCCCAGCCTCATTTGCGCGCGGAACTTCGGCGATGACGCTTCGAATCGACGCCCATCAGCACTTCTGGAACCCTGCGCGCGGCGACTATGGCTGGCTGACGCCCGAGCTGCAGACGCTGTACCGGCCCTTCGCGCCGGACGACCTGGAGCTGCTGATCGAGGAGGCGGGCGTCGGCGGGACGGTGCTGGTGCAGGCCGCCCCCACCGTCGAGGAGACCGAGTACATGCTCGGCCTCGCCGACGCGACCGACTGGGTGCTGGGCGTGGTCGGCTGGGTCGACTTCGAGGATCCCTCCCACATCGCCCATGTGGACCGCCTGGCCCGGCACAAGAAGCTCAAGGGCTTCCGGCCCATGATCCAGGACATCCCGGATCCGGAGTGGATGCTGCGCCCTGAATTGGACTGGGCGTTCCGCTGCCTGATCGCCCACGACCTGGCCTTCGACGCCCTGGTGCGGCCGGAGCACCTCGACGCGCTCTCGCGGCTGATGCTGCGCTACCCGGATCTGCGTGTCGTGATCGACCACGGCGCCAAGCCGCGGATCCGCGCCGGCGAGATCGACGAATGGTCCGCCGCGATGACCCGCATCTCCGTCGAGTCGCGCGCGCTCTGCAAGCTCTCCGGTCTCGTGACCGAGGCCTCCGCCGACTGGAGCGTCGAGGCGTTGCAGCCCTATGTGGATCTTCTTCTCTCGGCGTTCGGTCCCGGGCGCCTGATGTTCGGATCGGATTGGCCGGTTTGCACCCTGGCTTCGGGCTACCAGCGCTGGATCGACGCGGCCGAGGAGCTGACGGCCGCCTGCAGCGCCGGCGAGCGCCTCGCCATCTTCGGCGGCAACGCCAGCGCGTTCTATCGGCTTGGCGCGGTCTGAGCCGGCCGGCTCGCCTCAGGCCGCCGCCAGCGCCTCGTCCATGCACTGCAGCGAAGGCGCCGCCCCCTTGCGGGCCGTGAGCGCGCAGGAGCGCGGCACCTCGAGCCAGCCGGGCTGAGCCCGGTCGAGCGGCTCGGATACGATCACCAGGCGACCGCCCATGTCGCGCCAGTAGAGCGTCGCCGGCTTGGCGTCGCTCGCCCAGCGGAACGCGTAGAGGCTCTCACCGTCGGTGAGCGCCGCCGTGAACCGCAGCGCCTCGCGCACGCCCGCCGACCTCATGAAGCCGCTTACCCGGGACACGGTGCGGGCCATCGCGCCGACTGGGTTGTCCTCCAGTCCGTCCGCCAGGGCGGCGAGGAAGATCGCCTCGCTGTCGGTGGTGCCGCCGCGGGCCTCGTAGAGCTCGTCCGGGATCAGGCTCTCCAGCTTGCGCCGGATCGCGTGATAGCCGCCGATCTGGCCGTTATGCATGAACATCCACTTGCCGTTCACGAAGGGGTGGCAGTTCGCCCGTGTCGTCGCCGTGCCGGTCGCCGCGCGCACATGGGCGAAGAACAGCCCGGACGTCACCTGGGAGCACAGCGAGCGCAGGTTCTCGTCGGACCAGGCCGGGCGCAGCTCCCGATAGACGCCGGGCTCGGGACGGGCGCCGTACCAGCCGATGCCGAAGCCGTCGCCATTGGTGCCCGTCTTGGCCTCTTCGGCGTGCAGAGACTGGTGCACCAGCGAATGGCAGGGTGCGCAGACCAGGTCTTCCATGAAGACCGGCTCACCCCGGTAGGCGAGGAATCGGCACATGCGGAGCCACCCTTGAGCGTTGCTTTCTCCTATCCTGCGGCCGCTCCCCTGAACAGTTGCTTAACGGCCCTTAACCATATTCGTCTCCCGGCCTGTTGTTCGCTACTCTGGGTTCGGGTTCTATGGCCGCGGATCCCAGCAGCCGAAACCAGGATGACCATGGCGCTTCCTCTCGCCGCCGCGCTGTTCGCGCTCGCCTTCTCCGTCGCCCCGGCCGAGGCCGCCGAAGGCCTCCAGGGCTCGCGCCTCGGGATCGTGTGGGCCGCGCCCTTCGCCGGGATCCTGCTCTCGATCGCGCTCGGCCCGCTGCTGTTTCCGCATCTCTGGCACAGCCACTACGGCAAGATCGCCGCCTTCTGGGGCCTTCTGGCCGCGATCCCGCTGGCGCTGACGCAGGGCGCCGACGCGGCGGGCGCGGCGATCCTGCACACGCTGTTCACCGAATACCTGCCCTTCATCCTGATGCTCTTCGCCCTGTTCACCGCGGCCGGCGGGATCGTTGTCGCCGGCAACATCCATGGCTCGCCGGGCATGAACACGGCCATCCTGGGCGTCGGGGCGCTCCTGGCGAGCGTCATCGGCACCACCGGGGCGTCGATGATCCTGATTCGCCCGCTGCTGCGCGCCAACGACAACCGCGTGCACAATGTCCACGTCTTCGTGTTCTTCATCATGCTGGTGTCGAACATCGGGGGCTCGCTCACGCCGCTCGGCGATCCGCCGCTGTTCCTGGGCTTCCTGCGCGGCGTCGATTTCTTCTGGACCGGCAAGACGCTCTGGCCGGAGACGCTGTTCGCCTGCGCGGTCCTGCTGGCCCTGTTCTTCGCCATGGACGCGTGGTTCTACCATCGCGACGAGGCCTTCAAGGCGCAGAGCGATCCCACCCCCGACAAGCCCGTGCGCGTGCGCGGCCTCGTGAACTTCGCCCTGATCGGCGTGGCCGTCGCCGCCATCCTGGCCAGCGGCTTGTGGAAGTCCGGCGTCGAGGTGAACGCCCTCGGCGTCCACCTGCCGCTGCAGAACGTGCTGCGCGACCTCGTCATGATCGCCGTGGGGGCGGCCTCCGTCGCGCTGACCCGCAAGGAGCACCGCAAGGCGAACGACTTCTCCTGGGAGCCCATCCTGGAGGTGGCCAAGCTGTTCGCCGGCATCTTCGCCTGCATCATCCCGGTCATCGCCATGCTGCAGGCCGGCCGCGAGGGCGTGTTCGCGCCGCTGGTGGGGCTGGTCACCCGGCCGGACGGGAGCCCCTCGCCCGCGGCCTATTTCTGGCTCACGGGGCTGCTTTCGTCCTTCCTCGACAATGCGCCGACCTATCTGGTGTTCTTCGAACTCGCCGGGGGCGATCCGGTCCGCCTGATGGGCCCGCTCGCCTCGACGCTGGCGGCGATCTCGCTGGGCGCCGTCTTCATGGGCGCCAACACCTACATCGGCAACGCGCCCAACTTCATGGTCTACGCCATCGCCCGGCAGGGCGGCGTGCGCATGCCGAGCTTCTTCGGCTACATGCTGTGGACCGGCCTGATCCTGACGCCGCTCTTCGGCCTCGTCACCTGGCTGTTCCTGTAGACGGCGGCCGAGGTCGGCCCGGAAAGCGGGACCTTCGGCCGCCGATTGCGGCGAATCCGATCCGGCGCTAGGCTTTGGGCATGCCGGTTTCCTCTTCCCTGGCGATCGCGCCCCCGGTCGACGGCCGCCAGTCGGACACGGCGCTGGCCGTCGCCCGCGGCACGCGCCGCCTGCTGACAAGCCTGGGCTTCGCCTCCGTGACGGAGTTGCCGCTCGCCTCCGGGCGGCGCGCCGACATCGTGGCGCTGGGCCCCGACGGGGCGGTCTGGATCGTGGAGATCAAGTCCAGCGTCGAGGATTTCCGGGCGGACCGGAAATGGCCGGATTACCGGGCCCATTGCGACCGGCTTTATTTCGCCATTCCGGACCACGTGCCGGCCGAGATCATGCCGCCGGACGCCGGGCTGATCCTGGCCGACGCCTACGGCGCCGCGGTGCTGCGCGACCCGGCGGAGCACCGTCTCGCCGGCGCCGCCCGCAAGGCGCTGCTGATCCGCTTCGCCCAGGCGACCGCCTGCCGACTTCACGCTTTGTTCGACCCGGAAGCGGGAAGCGGCTTCCTGTAACGCTCACGCGGCGCCGCCCCGGCGCGCCGGCAGGCTTCGCCACCCCCTCGCTTCAGGACCATTCGCCCATGATCTTCGACTCGGCGCTGAAGGCGTTGCGGCAGATCCTCTCGCCTCCGTTCCGCGCCATCCTGTGGAAATCGCTCGGCCTGACGGTGGCGCTGCTCGCCCTGATCTGGGCGGCGCTGACCAAGCTCATCTCCTATGGGCTGTCGAGCGCCGACATCCTCGCCCAATATCCCTGGATCGGAACCTATGCGGCGTTCCTGGCCGGCTTCGGGCTGGTGATCGGGCTCGGCTACCTGATCCCCTCCGTGTCGATGCTGGTGGCCGGCTTCTTCCTCGACGACGTCGCCGAGAAGGTCGAGAGAAGCCATTACCTCGCCGACCCTCCGGGCCGGCCGCTCCCGGTCGCGACGGCGCTCTGGGAATCGCTGCGTTTCGCCGCGAGCGCGCTGCTGATCAATCTGGTGGCGCTGATCTTCCTCCTGATCCCGCCCTTCAACATCGTCGCCTTCCTGGCCGCGAACGCCTATCTGCTGGGCCGGGAGTATTTCGCGCTGGCGGCGGGCCGTTTCCGGCCGATCGAGGAGGTCCGGGCCATGCGGTCGCGGCACTCCACCACGATCCTGCTGGCCGGCCTCGCCATCGCCGTGATGGTGGCGATCCCGTTCGTCAACCTGCTGACGCCGCTCTTCGGCGCAGCCCTGATGGTCCACGTCCACAAGCGGCTGACATTGCGCGAAGAGACCAGGCCGCTCCCGCCGCCCCGGTGAGGCAGCCCGGCGGGCTCAGGCGAACTTGCCGGCGTCGAACTGGCCGCGCGCCCGGAACCGATAGAGATAGGCCGGCACGACCGCCTCGATGATCTCGGGCGTCACGCCCATGGCCTCGAGGGTGCGGCCTTCCGCGATGGCGGCATCGCTGACGACATTGTCGACCTGGAGCAGGCGCACCTGGTCGCCCGTCAGCATCAGCGCGTCCGGCACGAGGCCGCCCGTGACCTTGTTGACGAACTCGGTCACGCCGGCCTGCACCCGGGCCGCCCCCACCGGCATGGAGACCAGCAGCCTGCGGCGGCCGGTGATGTCCAGCACGTACTGGATCAGCTGGCGGAAGGTCTTCACCTCGGGCCCGCCCAGCTCGTAGGTCACGCCGGTCCGAACGGTGGCGTCCATCACGCGGCAGATGGCCTCGGCCACGTCGCCCACGAAGACGGGCTGGAACCGCGTCTCGCCGCCCCCGATCAGCGGGATGACCGGAGACACGCGGGCGAGCGCCGCGAAGCGGTTGAAGAAGGAGTCTTCCGGCCCGAACACGATGGAGGGCCGCATCACGACGGCGCTCGGCACGGCCTCCATGGCGGCGGCTTCGCCGGCCGCCTTGGTCCGGGCGTAGGCCGAGTCGGAATCGGGGTCGGCGCCCAGCGCCGACATCTGGACGAAGCGGGTGATCCCCGCCTGCCTCGCCGCCTCGGCGACGGCGCGGGCGCCCTGCGCCTGCACGGCTTCGAAGGTCTGCGCTCCGCCGGGGTTGAGGATGCCGACGAGGTTCACGGCGGCGTCGGCGCCCTCGAGGGCGGCGGCGATGGAGGCCGGGTAACGGACATTCGCCTGGACGGGGTGGATCTGGCCGACGCGCCCGAGCGGCTGCAGGAACAGCGCCAGGTCGGGCCGGCGCACCGCGACCCGGATGCGGTAGCCGCGGCGGGCCAGCGCGCGCACGACATGCCGCCCGACGAAGCCGGACCCGCCGAAAACGGTGACGAGCTGGTTGGACGTCGGGATCATGGAAGCCTCCTGCGTGTCAGGAGGCTCTTATTCAATGCAGGTCGCGCTGTATAGAGGAAGAGCGCCGGGACCGCGTGGCCCGCACGCGAATCGGGACAAGCTTCTCGCGCCGGCCGCCGCCCGGGCCGTCGTCGTCGCCCGACGGGAGCGACATGATCGCTCCGCCCGCCACCAGGCTGCCGAAGGTGATCATGAACCCGCCCGCCAGCAGCGCGAACGCGGCGGGGCCGTTCTCCGTCTCGGTCATCAGGTGGCGAAGGCCATGCGCGTCGAACCAGACCAGCGCGATCGCGAAAGCCAGCCCGAGCAGCGAGCCCAGCCCCGCATGGGCCAGCACCAGCCGCAGCGCAGGATTGCGCTCGAAGATCGATTCGCTGCGTCCAGACTGTTTGCCCATCGCGTCGCCTTGCGCCTGGTGTCCTCGGTCCGGATCGAAACGCTGGGCTTCGACCCTTTTTCGTCCACCCTGAAGAGTGTGGTGCGCCCAATGTGGCCTGACAAGGGCGAAACCGCCGATGCGACAGCCCACGCCTCCCCAACAGGCGCGCTTTTTCCCCCGCTGGTCGAAATTCCTCCGCCGCCGCCGTTGACAGCCCCGGGACGCCCCCGTAAGAACCGCGCCGGGCCCAGGTGGCGGAATTGGTAGACGCGCTGGTTTCAGGTACCAGTGATGAAAGTCGTGGAGGTTCGAGTCCTCTCCTGGGCACCATCGCAGTCCTGCCATGCAGGCGCGATGGAGCCGGATCCGCCGAAAAGAGCCGCCTCCGGGCGGCTTTTTCTTTGGCCCGAGCCGGCCGCCGGCGTCCTTCGGAACGCGCCCGCCGCAGCCGGCTTCGCCGCTTCCAGGAACGATCGATGCGCCTGCGCCGTTGAAGGTGGGATTCAACGGAGGCACGACATGAACAGCGTCATCTATCTCGTGGGTCTTGTGGTGGTGGTCATCGCGGTGCTGTCGTTCTTCGGCCTGCGCTGAGGAACGCCGGCCCCGGGGTGGCCCCGCCTGCGGGACGTTGCGACAAAGCGGTGGTTCCGGACGGCCGAACCGTGGTAACGCGCTGGGCGAAACCCCAGCGCGGCCATCGGCCGACCCGGAACCGCCCGCATGACCATTCGCCTGCACAAGGGTGACCTGCCCGACGGCGCCTCCTTCGGCTCCGTGGTGGCCATCGACACCGAGACCCTCGGCCTCAATCCGCTGCGCGACCGGCTGTGCCTCGTGCAGCTTTCCTCCGGCGACGGCGACGCCGACCTCGTCCAGATCGCGGCGGGCCAGACCAGCGCCCCCAATCTGCAGCGCCTGCTGGGCGATCCCGCAGTGGTCAAGCTGTTCCACTTCGCCCGGTTTGACCTCGCCGTCCTGTTCCACACCTTCGGGGTGATGCCCGGCCCTGTCTACTGCACCAAGATCGTCTCCAAGCTGGTCCGCACCTACACCGACAGGCACGGCCTGAAGGACCTGGTGCGCGAGCTCCTCGGCTTCGAGATCTCCAAGCAGCAGCAGTCGTCCGATTGGGGCGCGGCGACGCTGTCGGACGCGCAGCAGTCCTATGCGGCGTCGGACGTGCTCCATCTGCACGCCATGAAGCAGAAGCTGGACGCCATGCTGGCCCGGGAGGGGCGCGCCGACCTCGCCCAGGCGGCCTTCGAGTTCCTGCCCACTCGCGCCAGGCTCGACCTGCTGGGCTGGTCGGAGACGGACATCTTCGCCCACGCCTGACCGGCCCGCTCGCGCGGCCGAGGGCCCGATCGCCGCACCGCCCTGGCGGCATCGGGCGCCACGCTCCACATAGGGTCGCGAGACGGCGCGTTCCGACCCAGAAAAACCCGCCCAAAAATCCCGCGCGCCATCATCGATCTGAGGTTGTATGAAGGTCCGCGAGCGCGGCAGGGTTCAGACCCACGCCCGGGCCGCAGGAGACCAGGACGCCCATGGCCAGCGGAAGCACCCGTTTCGGCGAGCAGAAGCCCGCGCCGCAAAAGCGGTACGCGGCCGCTGTGCGTCATTCGGGACGCGTGCGGCTGTTGCGCCGGGCGATCCCGATCGGGGCCGTCGTGGTCGTCATCGCGATCGCGTTCGTCGCCCTGGTGAAGCCCTTCCGGTCGCTGCCGCAGGGGCTCTCGGTGGGGCCGCTCAGCATCAGCGGCACCAAGGTCACCATGGAGCTGCCCAAACTGTCGGGCTTCAAGAAGGACAACCGACCTTATGAGGTGACGGCCCGCTGGGCCTCGTCGGACGTCAAGAACCCGAACGTCATCGAGCTCAAGGAGATCAAGGCGCGCATCGCCCTGCAGGATCGCGGCTTCGCCAATGTCGAGGCGCTGAACGGCGTCTACAACTCGCAGGCGGAAGCGATCCAGCTCAAGGACGACGTCCGGGTGAAGACGGACTCCGGCTACGACGTCACGATGCGGTCCGCCGACATCGACTTCAAGTCCGGCGCGGTGAACTCGCCCGAGCCGATCGAGGTGATTTTCTCGGGCGGAAAAATCAACGCTGACGCGCTCGAAATGCTCGACAACGGCCAGCGGGTGATCTTCAAAGGGCGCGTCCATACGCTGATGCTCGCCGACACGGCCGACAAGTCCGCCGGTCAGGCCAAGGGAACGTCGCCATGAACCCCGTCACGCTCCACCGCTCCCTCGGCCCGGCGCTCGCGCTGGCGATGGCCGTCGCCCTGGCGGCCGGCCCCTCCGCCGCCTGGGCGCAGCAGCCCAAGAAGAGCGCCGGACTGCCGGGCTTCGGCACCAATTCCAAGGAGCCGATCAAGATCGACGCGGACCGGCTCGAAGTGTTCAACAAGGAGCAGCGCGCGGTCTACACGGGCAACGTCGTCGCCATCCAGGGCGACACCACGATCAAGTGCCCCACCATGATCGTCTATTTCGAACGCCAGAACCGCAACGGCGCGGCAGGCGCGGCCGCGACGGCCGGCGCCGGCGCCCAGCCCGCCGCGGCCCCGGCCAACGCCGAGGGCGAGCAGGAGGGCGGCACCTCCCTGAAACGGGTCGAGGCCAAGGGCGGCGTCACCGTGATCAGCAAGGACCAGATCGCCACCGGCAATGAGGGCGTGTTCGATCGCGGCTCCAACCGCATCATCCTCACCGGCAACGTCGCGCTCAGCCAGGGCGAGAACGTCACAAAGGGCGACAAGCTCGTCTACAACACCGAGAGCGGCGTCGCCGTCGTGGAGGGCGGACGCGTCAAGGGCTTCTTCGTTCCGGGCTCCGACGAACCCGGCGACGTGAAGAAGAAGCCCGCAGCCAAGCCCAAGTCCTGACGCCGCGCGCCCCCGAACCCGAGCGCCGGCCTGCGCGCCGCGCCGTCCCCGGATCCCGATCGTGAACCTTCTCGACCGCCAGCGCCCCGAGCATGCTCCCACGCCCGACCAAAGCGCGCCCGACGGCGTGCGCCCGGCCGGGGGCGGGGCGGAGCACGGTCCGGCGCAACGCGGCGGCCCCGACGGCGGCGACGAGGGAGGCCCCGGCGTCCTTGTGGTGCGCGGCCTCGCCAAGAGCTATCGCGGTCGCGCCGTCGTGCAGGATGCGGGCCTTACGGTCCGGCACGGCGAGGCCGTCGGCCTGCTCGGCCCGAACGGCGCCGGCAAGACCACCATCTTCTACATGATCACCGGGCTGGTGCAGGCCGACCGCGGCCGCATCTCGCTCGACGGCCACGACATCACGTCGCTGCCGATGTATCGCCGCGCCCGCCTGGGCATCGGCTACCTGCCGCAGGAAGCGTCGATCTTCCGCGGCCTCAACGTCGAGGACAACATCCGCGCCGTGCTGGAGGTCGTGGAGCCCAACCGCGCGAAGCGCGAGGAGGATCTCGATTCGCTCCTCGAGGAGTTCGACATCAAGCGCCTGCGCAAGTCGCCCTCCATCGCGCTCTCGGGCGGCGAGCGGCGCCGGTGCGAGATCGCCCGCGCGCTGGCGGGCCGCCCCTCCTTCATGCTGCTGGACGAGCCTTTCGCCGGCATCGATCCCATCGCGGTCGGCGACATCCAGGCGCTGGTCCGCCATCTCACCGGCCGCGGCATCGGCGTGCTGATCACCGACCATAATGTCCGCGAGACGCTGGGCCTCATCGACCGCGCCTACATCATCCATTCCGGACGGGTGCTGATGGAAGGCTCGCCGGACGAGATCATCTCCAGCGAAGAGGTCCGCCGCCTCTATCTGGGCGAGGACTTCCGCCTCTGAGCAGGCGCGCGACCCTGCATCGGACGAGGCGGGACCCCACAAGTCGCAAATCATTAAACACGCATGGTCATGGCCGAAGCGACCCTTTGACCCGCGGGAGCGAAGCGCGCTAAATAGCCCAGCAAAATTCGTGCCGCCAGTTTCGACAAGGCGGTCGATGCGTGGGGCATTGCATCGATGAGGTTCTCGCAGCGACTGGAGCTGCGCCAGGGGCAATCCCTGGTCATGACGCCGCAGCTTCTGCAGGCGATCAAACTGCTTCAGTTCTCCAGCATCGAACTCGTCAACTATGTCGAGCAGGAGCTGGAGCGCAACCCGCTGCTGGAGCGGGCGGACGAGCCCGACGGACCCGCGGCGCTCGACGATGCGGCGGCCCGCAGCGCGCCCGAGGTGCAAGACCGCGACTTTCAGGACCGCGAAGGCGACGCCGGAGAGCGGGACTGGCCGACGGCCGAACTCGCGCCCGAGCGCGGCGAGATCGAGGACCGTCACGACGCCAATCTCGAGAACGTCTTTCCGGATGACAAGCCAGGCTCCCCCGCCGAGGAGCGGGCCGGCGCCGGCGAGGCCGGGGACGGGCTCGGCCTGTCCTCCACGAATTGGAGCGGGGTGGGAGGCGGCGGCCGGGACGGCGGCGGCGACGAGGTCAATCTTGAAGCCTTCGTGGCGGCCGAGATCTCGCTGCACGACCGGCTGATCGAGCAGCTGCAGGTCGCCACCGAGGACCCGGGCGAGCGCATGATCGGCCTGGCGCTGATCGATCTGGTCGAGGAATCGGGCTACATCGTCGAGCCGCTCGAGCCCGTGGCCGAGCGCCTCGGCGTGTCGATGGCGAAGGTCGAGCAGGTGCTCGCCATCCTGCACGGCTTCGAGCCGACCGGCGTCGGCGCGCGCTCCCTGGCCGAGTGCCTGCGCATCCAGCTCCAGGACGCCGACCGGTTCGACCCGGCCATGCAGGCGCTGGTCGACCATCTCGACCTCCTGGCCAAGCGGGACTTCTCGACCCTGAAGCGCATCTGCGGCGTCGACGACGAGGATCTCGGCGACATGGTCGCGGAGGTTCGCAGGCTCGACCCCAAGCCCGGCCTGCGCTACGGCGGCGGCCCCATCCAGCCCATCGTGCCGGACGTTCATGTGCGCACCGCGTCGGACGGCGGCTGGGTCGTGGAGCTGAATTCGGACGTGCTGCCGCGCGTCCTGGTCAACCAGTCCTACCTGGCGAAGGTGTCCGGGGCGGCGAGGTCCGACACGGACAAGACCTACCTGACCGATTGCCTGCAGACCGCCAACTGGCTGACGCGCAGCCTCGAACAGCGCGCCCGCACCATCCTGAAGGTCGCGACCGAGATCGTCCGACAGCAGGACGCCTTCCTGACGCTGGGCGTCCAGCACTTGCGCCCGCTCAACCTGCGCACCGTCGCCGACGCCATCGGCATGCACGAATCGACGGTGTCGCGCGTGACCTCCAACAAGTATGTCGCGACCCCGCGCGGCATCTTCGAGATGAAATACTTTTTCACCGCGTCCATCGCGGCGACCCGGGGCGGCGAGGCGCACTCGGCCGAGGCCGTCCGATTCCGGATCAAGCAGATGATCGACGCGGAGCGCCCGAGCGACGTGTTGTCCGACGACGCCATCGTCCAGAAGTTGCGGGATTCGGGCATCGACATCGCTCGCCGCACTGTCGCCAAGTATCGGGAAGGTCTCAGGATTCCGTCTTCGGTCGAACGCCGGCGCGAGAAGATGGCCTTGACGGCCGCCGCGTCCGCCAGAGGATAGGCTCGCGCGGCCGATTGACTTCCACAGGGGCCATCCTTACGTCTTTGCCACCAGGGAGACGGGTTCCGGCGGAACCGTCGAGCACGCCGCCGCCTCATAGAGCGGCTCGGAGAAAGCCCCAATGGCATTGCGCGTCTCGGGTAAGAATCTGGACATCGGGGAAGCGTTGCGAGCCCAGGTGGTCGCCCGTGTGTCGGCCGCGATCTCCAAATATTTCGACGGCGGTTTTTCGGGCCACGTGATCGTCGAGCGCGAGGGCGCCGGCTTCCGCACCGATTGCACGCTGCATCTCGCCTCCGGCGTCACCCTGCAGGCGGAAGGCGCCGCGCACGACGCCTATGCGAGCTCCGACCAGGCCGCCGAGCGCATCGAAAAGCGGCTGCGCCGCTACAAGCGGCGGCTGAAGGACCGCGGCGCGGCCCAGGCCAATGGCCGCGAGGTCGAGATCCCGGCCTATGTGATTCAGGCCCCCGACGAGGCCGACGAGGATGAGGCGCCGCAGGATTTCCATCCGGTCGTCATCGCCGAGACGAAGAAGAACATGCGCACATTGTCGGTGAGCGAAGCGGTCATCGACCTCGACCTCACGGGCGCGCCCGTCATCGTCTTCCGCCACGCCGGAAGCAGCCGGGTGAACATGGTGTACCGCCGATCCGACGGGAATATCGGATGGATCGATCCCCCGGTCCTGTCCGCCCAGTAGATCGAATCGCGCGCCCCGCCCCGACGGTGGAACGCGTCCCGGAACAAAGACTTGTTACTGATCCGGGTCGGCGGGGCCGGACCCGCGGGACCCTCACGAAGCAGCCGCCCGACGCAGAGCCCTGGCCCGTTTCATGCAACGGGCGGTCTGGTCCGGCGCGAACGACAAAGACAAGGCGACCATGCCGCTTTCCGATTTCCTCACGCCTGAAGCGGTCATCCCCGCCCTCAAGGCGAACTCCAAGAAGCAGGCCCTCCAGGAACTCGCCGAGCGCGCCGCAGCCCTCTCCGGCCTCGCCGAGCGCGAGATCTTCGAGACCCTGCTGCAGCGCGAGCGCCTGGGATCGACCGGCATCGGGCACGGAATCGCCATCCCGCACGGCAAGCTGGCCAAGACGCCGAAGCTGTTCGGGCTCTTCGCCCGGCTCGAGAAGCCGATCGATTTTGAGGCTCTGGACGGCGAGCCCGTCGACCTGATCTTCCTGCTGATCGCCCCCGAGGCCGCCGGCGCGGACCACCTCAAGGCGCTGGCGCGCGTCGCCCGCGTGCTGCGTGAGCCCAGCGTCACCGGCAAACTGCGGGCCGCGCGCGATTCGGACGCCATCTACGCCGTTCTGACGCAGACGCCGGCCTCGTCGAACGCCGCCTGAGCGGCCGCGGGCAGCGCCGCCGAGCGGCGGCTTCGAGCGCCGCCCGAGCGGCGGCGTCGCTACCGGCTCCAGAGCCGCTCCCCATAGGCCAGCGCGTAACGCTCCGGCTGGGCCGCAATGGCGGCCATCCCGTGCAGGACCGCGTCGGGCGAGACCACCAGACGGGTCGCGATCCGGGCCGCGAGGGCCCGGACGGGATCCTTCCTCTCGAAGTCCGCCCGAAACGCCTTCGGGTTGATCAGCGACTTGACCCTCGGCAGGATCCCGCCCGCCAGCGTCACGCCGCCGGTGGCGCCGAACACGATGGCCATGTCGCCGGAAAACCGCGCCATGATGCGCAGGAAGAGCCGCACCGTGTCGGCCTCGTCGGAGCCGGCGTCCGCCAGGGCGGCGTCCACGATGGCGACTCCGTCACGGCCGTCCGGCTGGTCTCCCCGCGCCTGCGCACTTGCGGCGTGGAGGGCGACGAGGCCTGGCCCGGACAGGACGGTCTCCGCCGTCAGCCGGCCGACCTTGCGGGCCACATGGGCGAAAACGCGCTCCTGCTCGGGGTCCGTTGCGGCGAGATCGACATGGCCGCCTTCGCTGGGCAGCGGGGCGTAGCGCCCGTCCAGCGTGATGAGCGCGCCGACGCCGAGGCCGGTTCCGGGTCCCAGCACGACGCAGGGCCCAGTTCCGGGCGCCACGTCGCCGATCGGCTCCAGCACCGAGGCGGGCAAGGCCGGCAGGGACAGCGCCTGGGCCTCGAAATCGTTGAGCAGCAGGCCGTCCTGCAGGCCGTTGAGGCGCACCAGCTCGGGCCCGTCGATGATCCACGAGGCGTTGGTGAGCGCGCAGCGCCGGTTCGCCACCGGGCCGGCGCCGCAGAGCACGGCGGATCGCGGAGGCTCCGACGCCTGTCCGGCGGCCGCCTTGAGGGCGAGCGACACCGTGGCGAAGTCGGCCGTCTTGAAGCGCCCCAGCATGACGAGCGGCTCGTCGGGCGCTCGCTGGAAGGCGAAGCGGGCGTTGGTGCCGCCGATGTCGCCGACGATCACCGGATGGGGCAGGACGGGCGGGGCGGAGCTGGGCTGGACGGGGCTTGGCACGGGCGATCCTGAACGGGGCTGCATCGTCGTCGTCTGGGTCATGGGCTGTCAACGCGCAACCCGTCGCTTCGATGCTCGCCCGCCGCGACGCGCTCGTCGGCGGCGGGGCGCTTCAGCTTGGCCTTTTTGCGCGTGCTCCCGGCGCGCGAAATGCGGTAGAAGCCTCCGAACGCAACCCGTCGCCGCAGTCCGGCGACTTTCGATCTTTGCGGGAGCCGCCATGTCCAGCGCCGCCTCCAGCCTGTTTCCCCTGGCTGACGACACCACGCCCTATCGCAAGCTGGACGTCCCCGGCGTCACCGTCGAGACCCTGGGCGGGCGCGAGCTCGTCAACGTGCCGGCCGAGGCCATCAGGGCGCTCTCCAAGCAGGCCTTCATCGACATTAACCATCTGCTTCGGCCGGGGCACCTCGCGCAGCTCGCCCGCATCCTGGACGACCCCGAAGCCACGTCGAACGACAAGTTCGTCGCCTACGACCTCCTGAAGAACGCTAATATCGCCGCGGGCGGCGTGCTGCCGATGTGCCAGGACACCGGCACCGCCATCGTGATGGGCAAGAAGGGCCGCTTCATCTGGACCGACGGGGCCGACGAAGCCGCGCTCGCGGACGGCGTGCGGGACGCCTATTTCGAGAAGAACCTGCGCTACTCGCAGTTGGCGCCCTTGTCGATGTTCGAGGAGCGCAACACGCGCGACAACCTGCCGGCCCAGATCGACATCTACGCGGAGGGCGAGGACGCCTACAAGTTCCTGTTCGTCGCCAAGGGCGGCGGCTCGGCCAACAAGACCTTCCTGTACCAGGCCACGCCCTCGCTGCTCACGCGCGACCGGATGATGGCCTTCCTGAAGGAGAAGATCCTGACGTTGGGCACCGCCGCGTGCCCGCCCTACCACCTCGCCATCGTGATCGGCGGAACCTCCGCCGAGCTGGTCATGAAGACCGTCAAGCTGGCCTCGACGCGCTATCTGGACGACCTGCCGACCGAAGGTTCGGCCGCCGGCCACGCCTTCCGCGACCTGGCGATGGAAGCCGAGGTGCACAAGCTCACCCAGTCGCTGGGTGTCGGCGCGCAGTTCGGCGGCAAGTATTTCTGCCACGACGTGCGGGTCATCCGCCTGCCGCGCCACGGCGCGTCGCTGCCCATCGGGCTCGGCGTGTCCTGCTCGGCCGACCGGCAGGCCAAGGGCAAGATCACCCGCGACGGCGTCTTCCTCGAGCAGCTCGAGACCAACCCGGCCCGCTTCCTCCCGGAAGTCGAGGAGGAGGGTCTCGGCGGCGCCGTCGTGGAGATCGACCTCACCCGCCCGATGGACGAGATCCGCGCCACGCTGAGCCGCCATCCCATCAAGACCCGCGTCTCGCTGACCGGCCCGATCGTGGTGGCGCGCGATCTGGCGCACGCCAAGATCCGCGAGCGCCTGGAGCGCGGCGAACCGATGCCGCAGTATTTCCGCGATCACCCGATCTACTACGCCGGACCGGCCAAGACCCCGGAGGGCTACGCCTCCGGATCGTTCGGTCCCACCACGGCGGGGCGGATGGACAGCTATGTCGAGCAGTTCCAGGCGGCGGGCGGATCCCACGTGATGTTGGCCAAGGGCAACCGCTCCAAGGAGGTGCGCGACGCCTGCGCCCGGCACGGCGGCTTTTATCTGGGCTCCATCGGCGGCCCGGCGGCCCGCCTGGCGCAGGACTGCATCAAGAAGGTCGAGGTGCTGGAGTACCCCGAGCTCGGCATGGAGGCGATCTGGCGCATTGAGGTGGAGAACTTCCCGGCCTTCATCGTCGTCGACGACAAGGGCAACGACTTCTTCAAGGAGCTGAATCTCGGGTGAGAATCGCGCCCCTCTCCCTCGCGCTCGTCTTGGCGGCGGTTTCCTGGGCTGGATCGGCGTCGGCCCAGTCCGCTCCCTCGGCCGAGTGCCGGCGGGACCTGCTGGTCGCCGACAGCCTTGTCCTGAAGAGCCGCGACCGGCTGCTCGCCGCGGCGAACGCCACGCTGGCCGTGCAATGCCCCGTTTGGCGCGACCATGTCGAGGCGGCCCGCAAGGCGTCGGCCATTCACGGCCGCTGCTCGAAAGGTCCCGAGCGGGTCCGGATCCAGGCCGAACTCGACGAGACCGCCTCCGACTTCGCCGCGCAGGTCAAGTCGCGCTGCAAGGGCGCTCTCTGACGCTCCGACCGTGAGCCTTTGGCGGGGCGAGGATCAGCGCCGCGGACTCCGCCGCAGCCGGGACGGCCAGAAAGGGCGGCGTGGATCGAGAAGGAAGGTGCCGATAATGGGCCTTGTGGGCCCCTTTCGCTCCCAGGCGTCGAAGCAGTGCAGGCGCCGGCCGCCGCGCGCGCCCAGTTCGTCCATGGCGGCCACGTAGGAGCCGCGCCGGTCCACGGCCTCGCGCAACTCGTCCGGCTCGGCTCCCACATGTTCGGCCATGAGGCTGTCGCGGATGCGGGCGATCGAGGCGCGGTGCTGCGGCCGGGTTCCCTCGATGGCGAGGTCGCACTCCGTATCCAGCCCCATCGAGCGGTTGTTCAGGTTCGAGGACCCGACGCGCAGGAACGTGTCGTCGACGATCACCACCTTGGCGTGGACCATCACCTGGCGCTCGCCGTCGCCGTCCGGCGTCACCGGGTAGCAGACGCGCAGGCGCTCGTAGCGGTCGGCCCGCTTGAGGCGCCGGATCAGGCGGTCCCGGTTGCTGCCCATCGCGAAGTGCTCGACGAAGCCGCGCGACGCGTGGGTCATCACCACGATGACCTCCGGTCCGTCGGGCTTGGCCAGCAGGCGCAGCAGCGCGCGGCCGATGGCCGGCGTGGTCAAGTACTGCGCCTCCATGTAGACGATCCGGCGCGCCGCCAGCAGCGCGTCTGTGTTGAGCGCCGCGACCTCGGCCACCTCGGGACGCCCCGCATAGGCCGGCATGGTGCGCGCGACGCCCACGAAGGCGTCGGAGAAGTCGGGCCTGAGCCCGTCCGGCCACGGATCGTTGGGCACCAGCTCAGGGTTGGATTTCTCGCCTGTCGCGATCGCCCACCGGGCGCGGACCAGCTCCGACACCGCCCGGGCCGCGTCGCCGTCCACCGCCATCTGCACGTCGTGGACGGGAGCGTAGGCGTTCCCCTCGGGGTCGATCCGGGCGGGGTCATGCGGGTCGTGCGGGTCGCGGTCCCAGCGGCGGACCGTGAGGTCGATGCCGCCCACGAAGGCCACCCGGTCGTCGATGCAGACGATCTTCTGGTGGTGAGCCGCATAGAGCGGCTGCGTGTTGTCGAGCTTGAGGGTGATGCGCGGGTGCTTCTGCCAGTCGCGGCCGATCAGCAGCTCGGTCGGCGCGCTCGGCGCATGCACCACCGCCACGCTCCACACCAGGATGCGCACCTCGAGCTCCGGCTTCTCCTCCACGAGCGAGTAGAGCAGCTCGCCCAGGGCCGGCGATTCGTGCTCGGGCGCGTCCTGCCTCAGCCTGATCCGGCCGTCGAAGTCCCAGCCGACGATCAGAACCGAGCGCCGCGCCTGGCGCAGGGACGATTCCAGCCGGGCGAAATAATGCGCCCCGTCGACCAGCACCGCGGCCCGCGGCGAGGCCTCGACGCGCCAGCAATTGCGTCCGGGTTCCAGGATGGAAGGGGTGCGGAGCTCCGCGCGACGGAACGCGTCCGGGCCGTCGAGCCGGGACGAAACATGATCGAGTGTCAGCACGGGCTCATCGCAGGTTGTTGGATCCGTTTCGCAAACTCGCCTGTGACGTTCCCGGTTCCCCGGCGCGCGGAACGCGCGTCCGCGAGCGCAATCGGGTTGCGCCGGCGTGAAAGCTCGGCCACAGGTGGGGCCGCGGCGGCCGGGCGGCCGCCAGAGCGCGGCGTGGCGGAGCGGATCGGGATGAATTCAGGCAAGATCCGCATGGCGCCGCTGCGGTGGGAGACCTTCGCCCCGTTCGGGACCGTGATCGACCTCGCCGGCCTGCCGGCCCGGTCCGTCAACGAGGGGCGGGGGATGCGCGCCGACCTGCCGGACCTCGACCACGAGGCCCAGGCCGGGCGCCCGGCCACCGCCATTTACCGCATGGCCCCGACGCGGCTGCCGCTGCCCCTGCGGGAGATCGAGAAGCACCCCCTCTCGGCGCAGCTCTTCGCGCCCTTGGACCCCGTGCGCTTCGTGGTCGTGGTCGCGCCGGGACAACCGGACGGCGAGCCGGACCTCGAAGGACTGCGCGCCTTCTGCGGCGAGGCGGGCCAGGGCGTCGTCTATGCGCCCGACGTCTGGCACATGCCGCTCGCGATCCTGGGGGACCGTGACGCGCAGGTCCTGATGCAGATCTGGGAGGCGGGCGATCCGCTCGACTGCATCGTCCGCAAGCTCGACGGCGCGTCGCCGATCGACTTCTGATCAGGCCACCGGCGTCCCGTTCGCGGCGAGGACGTCGCCCGCCAAATAGAGCGAACCGCAGATCAGCACGCGCGGCGCCACCGGCCAGGACTGGGCCGCCACGCCGGCCAGCGCCGCCTCGACGCTTTCGCACGCCGCCGCCGGCAGCCCGGCCGCGGCCGCGAAGCCGGCGACCTCCTGGGCCGGCCGGCCTGCCGTCTGCCCCTTGATCGGGATCGCCCAAACCTCCTGGGCGAGGCCGGAGAACGGCTCCAGGAAGCCGGCCGAATCCTTGGTGCCCAGCATGCCGACGATGAGCACCAGCGGCCGAGACCGACGCTCCTCGAACTCGGCCATGGCGCTCGCCAGCGCCTTGCCGCCGTCCGGGTTGTGGCCGCCGTCGAGCCAGAGCTCGGCGTCTGGCGGCAGCATCTCGGCCAGCCGCCCCTTGGCGAGCCGTTGCAGGCGCGCCGGCCACTCGGCCGACCCGACGCCCGTTTCGAACGCCTTGGTGGGCAGGCGCCCGAAGCCGGCCGCCCGCAGGGCCGCGACGGCCGTCCCGGCGTTCACGTGCTGGTGCCGGCCGGCCAGCCGCGGCAGCGGCAAGTCGAGCAGGCCGTCCTCGTCCTGGTAGACGAGGCGGCCGTTCTCCTCCGTCACGTGAAAGTCCTGCCCGCCCACGAGGGTGCGGGCGCCGGTGCGGGCTGCGGCGCGCTCCAGCACGGCGAGAGCCTCCTCGTGCTCCTGCAGGGCGATCACCACCGGCGACCCGCGCTTGAAGATGCCGGCCTTCTCGCCCGCGATGGCGGCGATGCTGTCGCCCAGATATTCCGAGTGGTCCATCGAGACCGGCGTCACCACGGTGGCGAGGGGCCGCTCCACCACATTGGTGGCGTCGCAGCGGCCGCCGAGGCCCACTTCGAGCAGCAGCACATGGGCCGGGTGCTCGGAGAACAGCAGGAAGGCCGCCGCCGTGGTGATCTCGAAGATGGTGATGGGCGCGCCCGCATTGGCGGCTTCGCAGCGCCGGAATGCGTCCACCAGCATGCCCTCGGGAACAAGATGTCCGCCGCCCGGCGCCCCGATCCTGATCCGCTCGTGGAAGCGCACGAGGTGCGGCGACGTATAGGCGTGCACGGCGAGGCCCGCCGCCTCCAGCACCGCGCGCATGAACGCCACGGTGGAGCCTTTGCCGTTCGTGCCGCCGACATGGATCACCGGCGGCAGCCGCAGATGCGGGTCGCCGAGCGCCTGGAGAAGCCGCTGAAGCCGCCCGAGGGACAGGTCGATCAGCTTGGGGTGAAGCGCCAGGAAGCGCGCCAGGATGGCGTCCGAAGGCTCCATGAGGGCCCCTGTGGTGATGCGTTAAGCGTCTCCGGTCGGGCGGGCGCCCGGTCGGGACGGTTCCGAGCAGTACCCCCGCGCCGGACCGGCCGCAACCGCGGGCCCGACCAGAGCTGGCCCGATCCGACCCGCTTATTCTCCAGGCGCCGCAACCCATTGTGGTGCGGCGAGCCAGAGGTTGCATCCGCGGCGCCGTCGCGGGGGGCCGCGGCCCTGGCATGGTTGCCCTCCAGCCTTCGCGGGTCTACCAACGCCAGGAGAGGGCCGCTCCGGGCGGCGCAGGATGGAGAACTCCATGTCTTCGGAGACCGACTACCTCGTCGACCGCCGCCGGTTGAAGCGGCGCGTCACGTTCTGGCGCGTCCTGGCCTTCGTGGCGGTGTTCCTGGCGATCATCGGCGTGGCCGTCTCGCTCGGCGGCCGCCGGATGGGCGTGCCGGGCGTGTCCCAGGTCGCCCGGGTCGAGATCACCGGCCTCATCACCGGCGACCGCAAGTCCCTCGACCTCCTGAAGACTGTGGGCCGCAGCAGCTCCGTGAAGGCCGTGCTGCTCTCCATCAACAGCCCGGGCGGCACCGTGACCGGCTCCGAGGAGCTGTACGACGCCATCCGGGATCTCGCCGCCAAGAAGCCGACCGTCGCCGTCGTCGACGGGCTGGCGGCGTCGGGCGCCTATATCGCCGCCATGGGGGCGGACCGGATCGTCGCCCGCCAGACCGCCATGGTCGGCTCCATCGGCGTGCTGTTCCAGTATCCGAACGTCGTGAAGCTGCTCGACACGCTCGGGGTCAAAATGGAGACCATCAAGTCGGCTCCGCTCAAGGCCGCCCCGAGCCCGTTCGAGCCGACCACGCCGGCGTCGGAGGCGGCCGTGCAGGCGCTCATCGGCGACACCTATGGCTGGTTCAAGAACCTCGTCAGCGAGCGCCGCGGCATCGACGGGGCGCAACTCGCCACCGTCTCCGACGGCCGCGTCTTCACCGGCAACCAGGCGCTGCCGCTCAAGCTGATCGACGAGATCGGCGGCGAGAAGCAGGCGGTGGCCTGGCTGGAAGGGCAGAAGGGCGTGGCCAAGAATCTGCCGATCCGCGACTGGAAGCCCAAGGAGGCCAACCCGTTCGGCGCTTTCACGACCGCGGCCGCCGTGGCGGGCGCCTTCGGGCTGCGCGATCTCGCCCAGGTCCTGCGCGCCGCCGAGCAGTCCGCCAGCACTCCCGTCCTTGACGGCCTGCTGGCTGTCTGGCAACCTCGCAGCTGAGCAATTCTGAAGCGTTTTCAATAAAATAGTTGGTAAAATCGTGGTCTTCGCCAGGACAGGGAACGGCCGATGATCAAGTCGGAACTCGTGCAGAAAATAGCCGAGCGCTATCCCGAGCTCTATCAGCGGGACGCTGAGAACGTCGTGAACGCCATCCTGGAGGAGATCGTCCAGGCTCTCACCCGGGGCGACCGTGTGGAAATTCGCGGTTTCGGGGCTTTCTCGGTGAAGAAGAGGGATGCGCGCCTGGGACGCAACCCACGCACGGGCGAGCACGTTCCGGTGTCCGAGAAGGTCGTGCCGGTGTTTAAGGCCGGCAAGGAAATGCGCGTGCGCCTGAACCGCGAGCCGGTCGAGGCCCGCGTTCAGCCCCGGAAGGCCCAGGCGGGCTAGCAGACGATCGGTCAACGATGAAAACCTTCCTGAAAGCGCTCGTGCTGGTTCCGCTCGCGCTCCTGATCACCGTCTTCGCCGTCGCCAACCGCCAGGTCGTGGCCGTGCAGCTCGACCCGCTCGGCTGGTCGGACCAGAACCTCACCCTTTCGGCTCCGCTCTTCCTCGTGCTGCTCATCGCCATGGGCGTCGGAGTCATCATCGGCGGCTGCGCCGTGTGGTTCGGCCAGTCGCGCTATCGTCGCGCCGCCAGGCTGCACGCCCGCGAAGCCGCCCGGACGCGGGCCGAGCTTGAGCGCGTCCGCGAGGAGGCGCCTGCCGGTCGCGGCCTGCCGGCGGTCTCCGCCATCCACTGAGCGCCTGGGCGGGCGACCGCTCCTTCCACCCGGACACGCCATGAAGATCGTCTCAGCCGCCGAGGTCGACCGCGCCCTCGATCCCGCTTCGCTGGCCGACGCGCTCGCGGAGGCCTTTCGGCTCGACGTCGTCGTCCCGGTGCGCCACCACCACGAGGTCGAGCGCCCCGACGGGGAGGCGACGCTCCTTCTGATGCCGGCCTGGACGGGGCCGACGGCCGCGGAGCCGTTCCTGGGGACCAAGATCGTCACGATCTTTCCGGGCAACGGCGCGCGCGGACTGCCCAGCGTGCTGGGAACCTACATGCTGTTGGACGGCGCCACCGGCGCGCCGCTCGCGGCGATCGACGGGACCCGCCTGACGGTCTGGCGCACCGCCGCCGCCTCGGCGCTGGCGGCGCGCCATCTCGCCCGGCCGGACGCCAGCCGCATGGTCATGGCGGGCGCCGGGGCGCTCGCCCCCTTCCTGATCCGCGCCCATGCGGCGCAACGGCCGCTGACCGACGTCGCCCTGTGGAACCACCGTCCGGAGCGGGCCGAAGCGGTCGCGCGACGGCTTGCCGCAGAAGGCCTCCCGGTCCGCGCCGTCGTCGACCTGGAGACCGCCGTCAGGGGCGCCGACATCGTGTCCAGCGCCACGCTGTCGGAGCAGCCGCTGATCCGCGGCGCGTGGCTGAAGCCTGGCGCGCATGTGGATTGCGTCGGCGCGTTCAAGCCGTCCATGCGCGAGACCGACGACGACGTCATCCGCCGCGCCAGCCTGTTCTGCGACACGCGCGCAGGCGCCCTGAAGGAGGGCGGCGACCTCGCCCAGCCGCTCGCGTCCGGCCTGATCGTCGCAGGCGACGTCAGGGCCGATCTCTATGAACTCGCCCGCGGGGCGCATCCGGGGCGGGAGTCCGACGACGAGATCACGCTGTTCAAATCCGTCGGAACCGCCATCGAGGACCTCGCGGCCGCCATCCTGGTGTGGCGCAGGATCGGCGCCGCCTGAAGGGCCTGCCGGCCCTGGCCTGAGGCCTGAGCCCTTGTCAGGCCGGCGAAAAAGCTCGAAGAGACTGGCATGACGAGCCGGCCCGCCACCTTGGTGAAGATCTGCGGCCTCCGCACGCAGGACACGATCGAAGCCGCGATCGCGGCCGGCGCGGACATGCTCGGCTTCGTGTTCTTCCCGAAATCTCCCCGGCATCTGGGCTATGATGTCGCGCGCCGCCTGCGCGAGAGCGTCCGGGGCCGCGCCGAAGTGGTGGCCCTGACGGTCGACGCCGACGATGCGACGCTCGACGCCATCCTGGAGAGCGCCCGGCCAGACATGCTTCAGTTGCACGGCCGCGAGACGCCCGACCGCGTCGCCCACATCCGTCAGCGCACCGGTTTGCCGGTGATGAAGGCGGTCGGGGTCTCCACCGCCCAGGACGTCGCCGCCGCGCGGGCGTATCTGGCGGTCGCCGACCGGCTGCTGTTCGACGCCAAGGCCCCGCCGGACGCGCGGCATCCGGGCGGGAACGGGCTGGCGTTCGACTGGACGCTCCTCGCGGGCCTTGACCTGCCGAAGCCCTTCATGCTGTCAGGGGGGCTCGATCCCGGAAACGTCGCCGAGGCCCTGTCGATCACCCGCGCCCCGGGCGTCGACGTGTCGTCCGGGGTGGAGCGTTCGCCGGGCGAGAAGGACCCTGACCGGATCGCCGCATTCGTGGCCGCCGTCAGGACCGGAGCGCCGAGAGGCGAGGGACCGGACAAGGCGACCGAACAGGATCACCGGCCTCGGCCGGAGCGAGGATGACAGCGTGAGCGCAGCACCGACCCTGAACTCCTTCCGCACGGGACCCGACGAGACCGGTCATTTCGGCATGTTCGGCGGCCGCTTCGTGGCCGAGACGCTGATGCCGCTGATCCTCTCGCTCGAGGAGGCCTACGAAGCCGCCAAGGTCGACCCGTCCTTCATCAACGACATGGCCGACTACCTCGCCCATTACGTGGGCCGGCCGAGCCCGCTTTATTTCGCCGAGCGGCTCACGGAGCATTGCGGCGGCGCCAAGATCTACCTGAAGCGCGACGAGCTCAACCACACCGGCGCGCACAAGGTGAACAACGTGCTCGGTCAGATCTTGCTGGCGCGGCGCATGGGCAAGACCCGCATCATCGCCGAAACCGGCGCGGGCCAGCATGGCGTCGCCACCGCGACGCTCTGCGCGCGCTTTGGGCTGCAATGCATCGTCTACATGGGCGCGGTGGACGTGGAGCGGCAAAAGCCGAACGTGTTCCGCATGAAGATGCTGGGCGCCGAGGTGGTGCCGGTGCAGTCCGGGTCCAAGACCCTGAAGGACGCCATGAACGAGGCGCTTCGGGACTGGGTCACGAACGTCGAGAACACCTTCTACTGCATCGGCACCGTCGCGGGGCCGCACCCCTACCCGGCCATGGTGCGCGACTTCCAGTGCGTGATCGGCCGCGAGGCGCGCGAGCAGATGCTGGAGCGCGAGGGTCGGCTGCCGAACTCGCTGATCGCCGCCATCGGCGGCGGCTCCAACGCGATCGGCCTGTTCCACCCCTTCCTGGACGATCCCGGCATCGAGATCTATGGCGTCGAGGCGGCCGGCCACGGCCTGTCGTCGGGCCTCCATGCGGCCTCGCTGACGGGCGGGCGCCCGGGCGTGCTCCATGGCAACCGCACCTACCTGCTGATGAACGACGACGGCCAGATCACGGACGCGCACTCGATCTCGGCCGGGCTCGACTATCCGGGCATCGGGCCGGAGCATTCCTGGCTGCACGATGTCGGCCGGGTGAACTACATCTCGGCTACCGACGAGGAGGCGCTGAACGCCTTCCAGATGATGTCGCGCCTCGAGGGCATCATCCCGGCGCTGGAGCCCGCGCACGCCATCGCGAAGGCGGTGGAGATCGCGGCCAAGAAGCCGAAGGACCACCTCATGATCGTCAACCTCTGCGGGCGCGGCGACAAGGACATCTTCACGGTGGCCGAGCATCTCGGGGGCATGGAATGACTGAGGCGACCACAACCCGCATCGACCGCCGCTTCGCGGCCGTGCGGGCGCAGAACCGGGCCGCGTTGGTGACCTTCGTGATGGCCGGCGACCCCGACCCCGAGACGTCGCTCGCCATCGTCAAGGCGCTGCCGGCCGCGGGCGCGGACGTGATCGAGATCGGCATGCCGTTCACCGACCCAATGGCGGACGGCCCCTCCATCCAGGCCGCCGGGCTGCGGGCGCTCGGGGCGGGCATGAGCCTGCGCAAGACCATCGCGCTGGTGAAGGCCTTCCGCGAAACGGACGCCGACACGCCGATCATCCTGATGGGCTACTACAACCCCATCTACATCTACGGCGTCGACCGCTTTCTGCTGGACGCGCGCGCGGCGGGCGTGGACGGCCTGATCGTCGTCGACCTGCCGCCCGAGGAGGACGAGGAGCTCTGCGTGCCGGCGCTCACGGCCGGGCTGAACTTCATCCGGCTCGCCACCCCGACCACGGACGAGAAGCGCCTGCCGAAGGTGCTCACCAACACGTCCGGTTTCGTGTACTACGTGGCGGTGACCGGCATCACGGGGTCGGCCATCGGCGACTACGCCAAGATCGGCGACGCGGTTGCGCGCATCAAGGGCCATACCCATTTGCCCGTTGCGGTGGGGTTCGGCGTGAAGAACGCCGACTCGGCCGAGACCATCGCGCGCAGCGCTGACGGCGTGGTGGTCGGCACCGCGCTGGTGGACGCGTTGAAGGGCTCGCTGGATGCGTCCGGCAAGGCTACGGCCGGCACCGTCGAGGCCGTGGCCGCCAAGGTGCGGGAGGTCGCGTCGGGCGTCCGGCGCGTCGCCAAGGCGGCGGCCTGATCCAGAACTGGAGACGTCATGGACACGAGCCCGATGAACTGGATCTCCAACGTGGTGCGGCCGAAGATCCGGTCGTTCCTGCGGCGCGACACGCCCGAGAACCTGTGGATCAAGTGCCCGGACTCCGGGCAGCTCGTCTTCCACAAGGATGTCGAGGCCAACCAGTACGTCATCCCCGGCTCGAACTATCACATGCGGATGGCCGCCTTGGCGCGGCTGAAGTCCATGTTCGACGACGGCCGCTACGAGGACGTGGCGCTGCCTGAGGTCCCGCTCGATCCGCTGAAGTTCCGCGACGAGAAGCGCTATGTCGACCGGCTGAAGGACGCCCGGACGAAGACCGGGGCCGTCGACGCGGTCAAGATCGGCGTCGGCGACGTCGAGGGCCAGCCGATCACTATCGGCGTGCAGGATTTCGACTTCATGGGCGGTTCGCTCGGCATGGCGGCCGGCGAGGCGGTGATCCGCGGCATCGAGACGGCCATCGACCGGCGCACTCCCTTCGTGATGTTCGCCGCCTCCGGCGGGGCGCGCATGCAGGAGGGCATGTTCTCCCTCATGCAGATGCCGCGCACGACGGTCGCCGTGCAGCGCCTGCGCCTGGCCAAGCTGCCCTATATCGTGGTGCTCACCAATCCGACGACGGGCGGAGTCACCGCCTCCTACGCCATGCTGGGCGACATCCACATCGCCGAGCCCGGCGCCCTGATCGGTTTCGCCGGCCCGCGCGTCATCGAGCAGACCATCCGCGAGAAGCTGCCTGAGGGCTTCCAGCGCGCCGACTTCCTGCGCGAACACGGCATGGTCGACATGGTGGTGCACCGGCACGAGCTGAAGGCCACCATCGCCCGCCTCTGCCGCGTCCTGATGCGCGCCGAGCCCGTGGTGGTCGGGCCCGCCGACGCGGAGCCGCTGGCCGAAGCGGCGCAATAGGCGCCGGCGCGCGAGCCTTCAGGCCCGCATGGCAGGTGAACCTGAAGCTTGCAACCCAAGGTTGCAAGCCCGTCCGCCAGTGCTAACGCCCCCTTAATCCGCCGCATTTAGCGTGCTTGTGCTGCGATGTGGGCCGCCTTGGCAGAAGGCCGGCGGCCGGCGGCGGAGCGATGAGGGGCGCCGGAAGGAATGACGGACGGGCGGCGGGACCGGACGAAACAGCGGCTCGAGCCGGAGTTCGGGGCGCAGGCCCCGGCCCGGGCGTCCCTGGATCTCCGGTTGAGCAGGCGCGACCGTCCGGCCTATACGGACCACGACGCCGAGGACCGGCGCGCCGGGGAACGGCGCGATCCGACCTTCGACCCCCTGATCGCCCCCGCACTCGATCCCCTCGCCGAAGGTCGGCGCCGGCGGATCGGCCCAGACAGCCGCGAGCCCGAGCGCGCGACGACGCCGGTCGACGATGAGGACGCGGAGCTTCCGCGGACGAGCATGGCGCGATCCGCTTCCAGCGGCGGCCGGCGATCCGGCGCATCGTCCGAGCGCCGGTCCGGCAAGCCGGCCGAAGGCCGTGGCGGAGCCGGCGGCTCCGGCCGGGGGCGCGGATCCGGCAAGGGCCGCAAGGGCCGGGGCTTTTTCGGCCACGTCTTCTACTGGTCTTTCGTGCTGGGCGTCTGGGCGGCCATCGGGCTCGGCGTCCTCATCGCCTACCACGCGTCCAAGCTGCCGCCGATCGACTCGCTCGCGGTGCCGAAGCGGCCGCCCAACATCGCCATCCTGGCGTCCGACGGCTCTCTCCTGGCCAACCGCGGCGAGACCGGCGGCCGCACCGTGACCCTGAAGGAGCTTCCGCCCTATCTGCCGACGGCCTTCGTGGCGATCGAGGACCATCGCTTCTATCACCACATGGGCATCGACCCGGTCGGCATCTCCCGCGCCGTGTTCCGCAACCTGACGCGGGGCGGATCGTCCATCCAGGGCGGCTCGACGCTGACCCAGCAGCTCGCCAAGAACCTGTTCCTGACCCAGGAGCGGACTGCCTCGCGCAAGATCCAGGAGGCCATCCTGGCGCTGTGGCTGGAGCGCACCTATTCCAAGGACCAGATCCTGGAGCTCTATCTGAACCGGGTCTATTTCGGCTCGGGCGCCTATGGGGTGGAGGCGGCCTCGCAGAAATATTTCGGCAAGAGCGCCCGCAGCGTCACGCTGGGCGAGGCGGCCGTGCTGGCCGGCCTCGTCCAGGCTCCGTCCCGGCTCGCCCCCAACCGCAATCCCGAGGCCGCCCAGGCCCGCGCCACGCTGGTGATCGCCGCCATGGCCCGCGAGGGCTTCGTCAGCGACCAGATGGCCAAGATCGCCTTGACTAATCCGAGCCAGCCCGTGAAGCCCGGAGGCGCGGGATCGGTCAACTACGCCGCCGACTACGTCATGGACGTGCTGGACGACTATATCGGCACGGTTGACAAGGACATCGTGGTCCGCACCACCATCGATCCGGCCATGCAGGCGACGGCCGAGAAGGCGCTCGTCGACGAGCTCGCCCAGAAGGGCGACAAGTTCGGCGTCAGCCAGGGCGCGGTGGTGGCCCTGCAGCCGGACGGCGCCGTGAAGGCTCTGGTCGGCGGCCGCAGCTACACCGATTCGCAGTTCAACCGCGCCAGCGTCGCCAAGCGCCAGCCCGGTTCGGCCTTCAAGCCCTTCGTCTATCTGGCCGCGCTCGAGAAGGGGCTGACGCCCGCCTCGATCCGCGAGGACTCGCCCGTCAACGTGAAGGGCTGGCAGCCGGAGAATTCGACGCGCGAGTATCGCGGCCCGGTGACGCTGCGCCAGGCGCTGGCGCTCTCCATCAACACGGTGGCGGTGAAGCTCGCTTTGGAGGTCGGCCCCAAGGCGGTGGTTTCGACCGCCCACCGCATGGGCGTCCAGTCCAAGCTGGAGCCGAACGCCTCGATCGCGCTCGGCACCTCGGAGGTGACCGCGCTGGAGCTCGTCTCCGCCTACGCGCCCTTCGCCAATGGCGGCATCGCGGTGCAGCCCTACGTGATCACGCAGGTCAGGACCAGCGACGGCCAGACCGTCTATCGCCGCACCGGAACGGGGCTCGGCAAGGTCATCGAGCCCCAGGCGGTGGGCATGATGAACGCCATGCTGCGCGAGACGCTGCTGACCGGCACCGGCCGCAAGGCCGAACTGCCCGGCTGGGAGGCGGCGGGCAAGACGGGCACCAGCCAGGAGCACCGCGACGCCTGGTTCGTGGGCTATACGGGCTCGCTGCTGGCGGGCGTCTGGATGGGCAATGACGACGGCTCACCGACGAAGAAGACGTCCGGCAGCAATCTCCCGGTAGAGGTCTGGAGCCGCTTCATGAAGGCTTCGCTGGCGTCGACCCAGCCGGTTCCGCTGCCCGGCGGGCAGTGGAAGCTGCAATGGCCCGCCCCGGCCGACCAGGGCCAACCTGCCCCGCAGACCGCTCCCATGGCGGACGCCGGCAATCCGATCCCGCCCGAGCAGACCTATGGCGTCGCGCCTCCCGCGCCGGTCGGGGCGGCCCGCGGCGCGCCGATGGTCATCAGCCCGCTGGCGCAGGGCGGTTCGCCGCCGCAGCCGTCCCGCCGCGTGGTGGCCGAGGACGGCGTCCTGCGTCCGCCCGGGTCGGTGCCGGGCGGCGACGGCGGCGGCCGGCGGCAGGCCTATCCGCCGCAGGAGCGCAGCCTCCTCGACCGCCTGTTCGGCGGCTGACCTCAGGCCCCTCGCGCCCGGATCGACCGGGTCGCGGCGAAGAGCCCCAGCGCCATCAGGCCGAGCAGCGCCACCGCGAAGGGCAGGGGCCAGGCTTGCCCGTTCAGCGCCTGCCCGAGGGCCGCGCCCACAGCGGCGGCCGACGTCATCTGGATCAGCCCCAGGAAGGACGAGGCCGCGCCCGCCCGGTCCGGGAAGGGCTGCATGGCGGCGGCCATCGCCTGCGGCATCACCAGCCCGACCCCGCAGCAATAGAGAGCCATCGGGATGGTGATCGCCAGCGAGCTCGCCATGCCGGCCCCCACCAGCGCCGCCATCGTCACCCCGGCGACGCTGAGGCAGGCCACGCCGACGCCGATCGTCCCGTCAAAACCCAGCCGCAGCACCAGCCGCCGGGCCAACACCGTGCCGGCGATGAAGCCCAGGACCGGAAAGGTGAAGGACAGCGAATAGGCGATCTCGCCCAGCCCATAGACGCCCTGCAGCACGAAGGACGAGCCGGAGATGAACGAGAACAGGCCCCCATAGGCGAGGGCGCTCAGGCCCACATAGACCCGATAGGCCCGGTGCCGCCACAGCGCCCCGAAGCCCCGCACGATCCCCACCGGCGACAGCGAGGCCTTGCCGGCCGTCCGCAACGTCTCGGGCAGGAGCAGCACGACGACCGCCCCCAGCGCCGCCCCGCCCACCAGCGCGGCCACGAAGCTGGCGCGCCAGCCGAAGGTCGTCTGCAGCACGCCGCCGAGCAGCGGCGCCAGCGCAGGCACGACCCCCATCACGGTGCCCATGCGGGCGAGCTCCCGCCCGGCCCGGGGGCCGTCATAGAGGTCCCGCACCACGGCGCGGGCGAGCACGATGGGGCCGGAGGCCCCGAAGGCCTGCAGGAAGCGTGCGCCGATCAACATCTCGATGCTGGTGGAGACGGCGCAGAGGGCCGTCGCGAGCAGGAAGGCGCCCAGCCCGAACAGCAGCACCGGCTTGCGGCCGAACCGGTCCGAGAACGGCCCATACACCACCTGTCCGGCCGCAAAGCCGAGCAGGAACACCGACAGGGTGAGCTGCGTCTGCGCCGTCCCGGCCGCGAGCTTCACCGAGATGTCCGGCAAGGAGGGCAGGTACATGTCCGTCGACAGCGGGCCGAGGGCGGTCAGCAGGCCGAGAACGGCGGTCAGCGCGAAGGTGTCGGGGCGCAGCTTCATCGGGAGCCTCTGAGGTCGCCGCGGGTGTATCCGGGCGGGCCCTCCCTGTCGACGGCCAAGGCCCTCAGCGGTAGCGGTGAAGGCCCGCGCCGTGGCGCTTCAGCCAGGCCTCGGCGTCGTCGGTGCGTTGGCACAGGCGGTGCACGATCCGCCAGAACCGCGCCGAGTGGTTCATCTCCTTGAGGTGGCCCACCTCATGCGCCGCCAGATAGTCCAGCACGAAGGGCGGCGTGAAGATCAGCCGCCAGGAGAAGTTCAGGCGCCCGGTCGACGAGCATGAGCCCCAGCGGCTGCGGGTGTCCCGCAGCGTGATCTTGGCCGCCTTCACGCCGAGCGCGCCGGCGTGGACCGCCACCGCGCGATCCAGGTCGCGCTTGGCCTCGCGCTTGAGGAAATCCAGGATGCGCCGGTGGGTGTGCTCGGCCGCCCCGGCGACGACGAGGAGCGGTCGCCCGTCCGCGCCGGTCTCGGTCCAGGCCGTGCCGCGGGCGCCAGGCCGGTGCTCGATCCAGTGCTCGACGCCCCGCAACGGAAAACGCCCGCCGGGCTCCAGCGGCGCCTCGTCCGGCAGCCGCGCCAGGCGGGCTGCGATCCAGCCCCCGTGGCGGGCGGCGAAATCGAGCGCGGTGTGCAGGTCGGCCCGGGCCGGAAGGCTGAGCACGACGCCGCCGGTGGCGGCGCTGACGCGCAGCGTGAAACGGCGGGCGGCCGGCACGCGCCGCACGGCGACCCGGAAGATGTCGCCGTTGTGCCGCACCTCGATATGGGACGGATCCGCCGCACGCGCCGGGGGCCGCGCGACTCGCAAACCGAGAATCATGCCGTGAGCGTGAGCGACGGCGCGGCCTTTGTCACGCCCGCTGATGTCCCCCTCCCCCGAGGGGGAGAGGGCCGGGGCTCAGCGCCCCTGCGCCGTCTACTCGGCCGGAACGCCGCTGGCCTGGCGGTTGAACGGCACCACCGCGGGGCCCTGCCGCGTCTTGTTCGACTTGCGGTAGTTCTGCTCGCAGTTGGAGATGAAGTCGGCGATGCGCGGCGCGATCTCGGCGCGATAGCGCGAGCCGTTGAACACGCCGTAATGGCCCACCTTGGGCTGCACGTAATGCGCCCGCAGGTCCTTGGGGACGGACGTGCACAGCGTGTGCGCCGCCTCGGTCTGGCCGACGCCCGAGATATCGTCCTTCTCGCCTTCCACCGTCATCAGGCCGCAGCGCTTGATCGCCGTGAGGTCGACCTTCTTATCGCGGTGCATCATCTCGCCCCTCGGCAAGGCGTGCTTGACGAACACGGTGTCGACGGTCTGCAGGTAGAACTCCGCCGTCAGGTCCATGACGGCGAGATACTCGTCATAGAACTCGCGGTGCTTCTCGGCGGAATCGCCGTCCCCCTCGACCAGATGCTTGAACATCTCGCCCTGCGCCTCGAGATGGCGGTCGATGTTCATCGCCATGAAGCCGGCGAGCTGGAGGAAGCCCGGATAGACGTCCCGCATGAAGCCGGAATTTGGCAGCGGCACCTTGACGATGCAGTTGCGGCGGAACCACTCGATGCCGCGCTTCTCGGCCAGCAGGTTGACCTGCGTGCGGCTGACGCGCGTATCGATCGGCCCGCCCATCAGCGTCATGGAGAGCGGCGTCTTGGGGTCGTTGTCGGCCTCCATCCGGGCGATCGCGGCGATCACCGGCACGGCGGGCTGGCACACGGCCATCACGTGCACGTCCGGCCCGAGCAGCTGGAGCATGGAGATGACGTAGTCGATATAGTCGTCGAGGTCGAAGCGGCCTTCGCTGAGCGGCACCACGCGGGCGTCGATCCAGTCGGTGATGAACACCTCATGGGTGGGCAGGAAGGCTTCGACGGTGCCGCGCAGCAGCGTGGCGTAATGGCCGGACATCGGCGCGACGATCAGCAGCTTGGGCTGGCGCGGCCGCATCTCGCCCAGCGCGCGATCGAAGTGGATCAGCTTGCAGAAGGGCGATTCCCAGACATAGCGCTCCATCACGGCGACGCGCTGGCCGCCGACCAGCGTCGACCCGAAGCCGAAGGCCGGCTTGCCGTAGCGGCGGGTCGAGCGCTCGAAGAGCTCACAGCCGGCCGCCATCGAGCGGCCGAAAGACGTCTTGGAGACGGGATTGAGCGGATTGTCGTAGAAAACCCGCGTGGCGTCCGCGAAAGCGCGGGCAGGGCCCATCATGGCGTGAGCCGCTTCGTACCACATGTAATAGGGCAGTTGCATGCTGCACTCCGTTGCTAGGCCGGGCGTCCTGCGCATGTTGCAATGCGATGCCGACCAGAACCTTAGCGGTTCAGCCCCGTCACACAATCATCCTTAGGTGAAAGAAGCGTGATGAACCGGGACAGTGTGTCGCTCAGGTGACGCCCCGTCGGTGAGGAACAACACAGGCCGTGGCGGGATGGTTCCCGCACCGCACAACGCTCAGTCGGACCGCGTGGCCCCGCCGCAAGTGGCTCGACAGCCTCAACTCACGAAAAAGCGAGCGCTTTCCGCTCTGAAAAGGCCTGAACGAGGCTTTCTCACCGCGAGACACGCACTATCTAAACCTCATGCCCGACATGGGAGACATGGACTTCAGCCGCAGCGGCTTCGAACGCAGCGCAAGCCGCCTCCGGCTGGACACGCTGGTGCGTCTGCGCTGGCTGGCGCTCGCAGGCCAGTGCGTGGCGGTCGGCGTGGTGGCCGGCTGGCTCGAATTCCCGATGAAGACCGAGGCCTGCCTTGCCGTCATCGCCGTGTCGGTCGCCCTGAATCTGGCCCTGCGCTTCAACTACCCGGTCAGCCAGCGCCTCAGCGACGGCGCGGCGTCCGCCCTGCTGGCCTACGACATCCTGCAGCTCGCCGCGCTGCTCTACCTGACCGGCGGCCTGGAGAACCCGTTCTCCATGCTGCTCCTGGCGCCCGTGATGATTTCGGCGGCGTCGCTGGCCCCCAGCCGGACGGTGACGCTGGGCGTCCTGGCGATCACCGCCGCCACCGTGCTGCTCTTCGCCCATGACCCGTTGCCCTGGGCGTCCGACGAACCGCTGCGCTTTCCGTTCATGTACCGGGCCGGCATCTGGTCGGCCATCCTGCTCGGGCTGGTGTTCATCGGCATTTACGCCTGGCGCGTCACCGAGGAGGCGAGGCAGCTCGCCCAGGCGCTCGCCGCGACCGAGCTGGTGCTCGCCCGCGAGCAGCATCTCTCGCAGCTCGACGGCCTGGCGGCCGCGGCGGCGCACGAGCTTGGGACCCCGCTCGCCACCATCGCGCTGGTCGCCAAGGAGCTGGACCTGATCGGCCCCAAGGAAGGCCCCATGGCCGAGGACATCGCGCTCCTGCGCGAGCAGGTGGAGCGTTGCCGCGGGATCCTGGGCAAGATCACCTCGCTGGGCAACGATCCCGGGCCGCTGGAATCCATGCGGCTCAGCATGCTGGTCGAGGAGATCGCCGCGCCGCAGCGGCCCTTCGACGTGCAGATCGACGTGGAGACGCGCGGCTCCGGACCCGAACCGGTCTGCCGGCGCAATCCCGGACTTCTCTACGGGCTCGGCAATCTGGCCGAGAACGCCGTCGACTTCGCCCGCGAACGGGTGCGGATGACGGCCCGGTGGGACGACGACTCGGTGGCGGTGACCATCCGGGACGACGGCCCCGGCTTCGCTCCGGACATCCTGGCCCGGGTCGGCGAGCCATACGTCACCAAGCGCGGGGATCGCGGCGCGCAGGGTGGCGGCGGGGGAGGCATGGGCCTCGGCCTGTTCATCGCCAAGACGCTGCTGGAGCGGTCCGGCGCGACCCTGTCGATGAGCAACGCCCTCCCTCCGCAGACGGGCGCCATGGTGACGGTGACCTGGCAGCGGCTCGCCTTCGAGCGAGGCGTCGCCGCGTCGCGGCCCCCGCTGGACCCCGGGTTTCCGCTCTGAATGCGTCTTTCGCGCCGAGAGTGAACCAATCCGAAAACGGCGCGTAGACTCCTTGGAGGCTGTGCAAAGCCATGTTGGACCAACTATCCCCCCGCGCGGCAGGAGCCGCGCTCAGTTCGACCGAGTCGTCCCTGTTGATCGTGGATGACGACCGCCCGTTCCTGACCCGCCTGGCGCGGGCCATGGAGGCGCGCGGCTATGAGGTCGCGACCGCCGAGACCGTTCAGGACGGCGTGGCCGCGATCAGGGCGAAGCCGCCGGCTTTCGCCGTGATCGACATGCGCCTCGCCGACGGCAACGGCCTGGACGTCTTGGCGGAGCTCAACGAGCGCCGTCCGGAGGCCCGCGGCATCATCCTGACCGGCTACGGCAACATCGCCACTGCGGTGACGGCCGTGAAGCTCGGCGCCTATGACTACCTGTCGAAACCGGCCGACGCGGACGAGATCGACGCCGCCCTGAAGGCGACCGGCGACGAGCGCGCCGCGCCGCCGGCCAACCCCATGTCGGCGGACCGGGTGCGCTGGGAGCACATCCAGCGCGTGTACGAACTGTGCGGACGCAACGTCTCAGAGACGGCGCGGCGCCTGGCCATGCATCGACGCACCCTGCAGCGGATCCTGGCCAAGCGCGCCCCCCGCTGACCGGGGCCGTCCGTCCGGCGGTTTGAGCCGCGACCGGGGGTCGTGCTAAGCACGGCCCCCGTCGTTGCGTCGGAGCCGTTCGATGAACCCGATTTTCGCCGACCTGCCCACCACCGTGTTCGAGGTCATGTCGCGCCTGGCGCGGGAGACCGGGGCGATCAATCTCGGCCAGGGCTTCCCGGACTCGCCCGGCCCCGAGGACGTCCGCCGCGCCGCCGCCGACGCCGTGATGACGGGCTGGAACCAGTATCCGCCCATGATGGGCCTGCCCGAGCTGCGCCAGGCCGTCGCCAGCCATTACGCCCACCACCAGGGCGTCGAACTCGATCCCGAGCGCGAGGTGATGGTCACCTCCGGAGCCACGGAGGCGCTGGCCGGCGCCCTCATGGCGCTGATCGAACCGGGCGACGAGGTCGTTCTCTTCCAGCCGCTCTACGACGCCTATCTGCCGCTGGTGCTGCGGGCCGGCGGCGTGCCCCGCTTCGTGCGCCTGCAGCCCCCGCACTGGCGCTTCACGCAGGAGATGCTGGAGGAGGCCTTCTCGCCGCGCACGCGCGTCGTTCTCTTCAACAACCCGCTCAATCCCGCCGGCGTCGTCTATGGCCGCGAGGACATGGAGCTTCTCGCCCGGTTCTGCATCCGCAGCGGCGCGGTCGCGGTGTGCGACGAGGTGTGGGAGCACGTGGTGTTCGACGGCCTGCGGCACCTTTCCATGCTGTCCATCCCGGGCATGCGCGACCGCACCGTCAAGATCGGCTCGGCCGGCAAGATCTTCTCGCTCACGGGCTGGAAGGTCGGCTTCGTCTGCGCCGCGCCGGAGATCCTGCGCGTCCTCGCCAAGGCGCACCAGTTCCTCACCTTCACGACGCCGCCCAACCTCCAGGCCGCGGTGGCCTACGGGCTGGGCAAGGACGATGCCTATTTCGAGGGCATGCGGCGCGACCTGCAGCGCAGCCGCGACCGTTTCGCCGACGGGCTGAAGGAACGCGGCCTCGCCGTCCTGCCGAGCGCCGGAACCTACTTCCTCAATCTCGACATCGGCCCGCTCGGCGAGACCGACGACGTCGCCTTCTGCGAGCGTCTCGTGCGCCAGCACGGCGTCGCCGCGATCCCCGTGTCGGCCTTCTACGCGCAGGATCCGATCAGGAGCGTGGTGCGGTTCTGCTTCGCCAAGGGCGACGAGGTTCTGGACGGCGCCCTGGCCCGCCTGGGCTCGGTCGCCCGGCAGGCGGCCTGAGGCGGCCGTGGCGGGTCCTGGCGCTCTGGCTCTCCTTCGCATCCTGGGCGCCTCGGCTCTCGCGGCGGTCGGATTACTGACCGGCCCGGTCCAGGCCCAGACCCCGGCCGCGCCCGCGGCCAAATCGCTGACCCTCTACGCCTGGCCCGACTATTTCGACGCCGCGATGCTGGACCGGTTCACCCGCGAGACCGGCGTCACCATCCTGTACGACCCTTATGACGGGCCCGACGCCGCCGAGGCGAGGCTCGCCGGCGGCCAGGCGGGGTACGACGTCGTGGCGGCGTCCGGGCCGATGGTCCAGCGGCTCTCGGCCAAAGGCGTCCTGTCGCGGCTCGACCGGACCCGGCTGCCCGGCCTGAAGTCCGTCTGGCCGGAGGTCGCCGACCGCCTGCGCGCCTTCGACCCCCTCGGGACGGCCGCGCCCTATATGTGGGGCGCGTTCGGCATCGGCTACAACGTCGCCAAGATCCGCGAGCGGCTGGGCGACCGCCAGAACGGCGGCTGGGACATGGCGTTCCGGACGGAGGTGGGCCGCCTCAAGGATTGCGGCGTCATGCTCGCCGATGCGCCGGACGACATCTACGCGGCCGTCCTGCGCATGCTGGCGCTCCCGCCGGACCTGAAGCGCCCGCCCGACATCGACCGCGCCACCGACACGCTGTTCCGGACCCGCACCGCCATCGCCCGCTACGGGACGGCGGAGGCCGCCAACGGGCTGGCGAGCGGCGAGGCCTGCCTGGCGGCGGCCAGTTCGGCGGATGTCGTGCAGGCCCGCAAGCGGGCCAGGGAGGCGGAGAACGGCGTCGAGATCGCCTTCCTGGTTCCGCGCGAGGGTGCGCCCATCTGGATCGACTCGCTCGTCATCCCGGGAGACGCCCCGCACAGGGACGCGGCCTACGCATTCGTGGAGTTCATGCTGAGGCCGGACGTGGCCGCCCGGAACGTCGAGGCGGTGGGCTACGCCAGCGCGGTGCTGGCCGCCAGGCCGCTGGTCAGGCCCGAGATCGCCAACGACGCCGCAGTCTATCCGGCGCCGGACGCCGTGCGGCGGTTGTTCGCCGTCCCGGCCCCGGACGAGCGCATCCAGAAGCAGATCGCCCGGGGCTGGCAGAAGGTGAAGACCGGCAAATAGCTCATCGCTCGGCCTTGCGACGGCGGTGGAGCAACTCGCTGATCCCGAACGTCGCCCCCGCAAGGACGAGCGGGACGAAGAAGTAGATCGCCCGGAACGCCAGCAGCCCGCCGATCAGGTTCGCGCCCGGCAGCAGCACGCCGACCACGCTCTCGATGACGCCGAGCCCGCCCGGCACGTGGGTGATCATCGTGGCCGTGTTGGCGATGACGTAGACCGAGGCGACCGACAGGTAGTCGACCTCGGCCTGCGAGGCCAGCGCCTGGTGGAGGCAGCCGGCCACGAGCGCGAAGTTCACCGCCCCCACCACGACCTGCGCCAGCGCCAGCCTCACGGGCGGCGTCTCGATGGACCAGCCGCGGATCGAGACGGCTCGCGGCCCCCAGGCGGAGAGCGCCACATAGGCGGCCGTGAGCGCCAGGCAGGCGACCCCGAGCGCGACGACCCAGCCCTCGCCGAGGCCGATCACCTTCGCGCCGAGGTCCGGGCGCAGCAGCAGCGCTGCCCCGCCCAGCGCCAGCAGGCCGAGCCCGACCGTGGCGCCGCAGAACACGACCAGCTTGGCGACGTCGCTGACGCCGAGCCCCCAGCGGGAGTAGAAGCGATACCGGATGGCCCCGCTGCTCAGGCCCGCGAAGCCGATGCTGTGGCCGAGGCCAAGGCTCGTGAAAGAGGCGAGCGCCGCCTTCCAATAGGGCAGGGGCTTCCCGAGATAGCGCAGCGCCAGCCAGTCGAAGCCGGTCAACGCCACATAGCTCGCCGCCGCGAAGCCGCCCGCCGCGGCGAGGCGCGAACCCGGAACAGCCTGCACGGAGGCGACGATCTCGTCGAAGCTGTGCTGGCGCAGCGTGCGCCAGATCAGGAAGGCCGACAGCGCCACCGCCGCGATCGCGAAGGCTCGCGACCAGAGGCGCTTGCGGGCGCCGGCGTGGCGCGCGCCGGACCGGGGCTCGTCTCGGGCCTGCGGGGCGGCTCCCGCGTCCTGGGCGACCGTCATGCGGGGGCCGCCTCCGCCCGGAGCGGCGCGTCCCGCCCGGCCTCGATCCGCAGGGAGGGGGAACTCGGCCGGGTCAGCCGGAACTCCACCAGCAGCGGCAGGTGATCCGATGCGGCCCGGGCCAGCGGCGTCCGGATCGTCTCGGCCCGGGTCACCTCGACGCCGCCCGACACGAACACGTGGTCGATGCGCAGCATCGGCATGCGGCTGGGGAAGGTCGCCTGCGCCCTGGCCGATGCAGGCGAAGTCTGCGCGTCGCGCAGCCGCGCCGCGACGCGCCGATAGGCCCGCGAGCGCGGCGCCGCGTTGAAGTCGCCCAGCAGGATCACCGGATCGGCGCAGCGGGGGTGGCCGAGCCACTCCGGACCCAACAGCGCCTCGATCTGGTTCAGCCGCTCCTGGCCGCGCAGGCCCATATGGGTGTTGATCACCTGCACCTCGCCGCCCTGCGCCTGGACGGCGGCCCACAGCGCCCCGCGCGGCTCGATGCCGGGCCTGGACCGGAGGCCCGGAAGCGCGCCCGCCTTGACGATGCGCGAGGGCCGCGCCGTCAGGATGGCGTCGCCATACTGCTCCTCCATGACCCGCAAGGCCGGGTGGAAATGCATCTGCATGCCGAGCCGGTCGGCGATCGCCCGGGCCTGGTCCACGCCGCCCGTCCGCAGGCGTCCCACGTCGACCTCCTGCAGCGCCACGATGTCCGGCTGGCAGGCGGCGATCACCGCCGCGATGCGGCCCGGATCGAGAACGCCGTCGATTCCCAGGCAGCGATGGACGTTGTAGGTGAGGATCCGGGTCATGCGGCCTTGTGGTGTGGTCGACGCGTCCGCGCGCGCCCGGATGCAACGCCCGAGGCGGGCGAGCGTTCGGCCCGACCTCGCAATCCCTCATGGAGCGGTTGCGCCGGCGGCCCTTCCAACCGCCCGGGCGCGGCATTAGGCTCCCGGCCTCTCCGCCCGGCCGACGGGCGCAAGGCCCGGCCGGGCCGACCTGAATGGGATGACGCCGCCATGGATCTCGGATTGAAGGACAAGAAGGCGCTGGTGGTCGGCGCGAGCCGCGGCCTCGGCGCCGCGATCGCCCGTACGCTGGCGCTCGAGGGCGCGACCGTGTTCGCCGCCGCGCGCAGCGTCGACAAGATCGAGGCTTGGATCGCCGAACTGCCGGCCGACGCGCGGGGCCGCGTCTCCGCCGTCAGGCTCGACACCGGCGACCTCGCCCAGGTGGACGCGGCCTGCGAGACCCTGCTGGCGCAGGGCGGGGTGGACATCCTGGTCAACAACACCGGCGGGCCTCCGCCCGGCGTGGCGGCCGAGGTCAAGCGCGACGCCTGGATCACGCAGTTCCAGGGCATGGCGGCGAACCTGTTCCACCTCACGCAGCGTCTGCTTCCCCCGATGCGCGAGCGCAAATGGGGCCGGGTGATCACGGTGGCGTCGTCGGGAATCGAGCAGCCGATCCCCAATCTGGCGCTCTCCAACGGGATCCGCTCGGCCGTGCTGGGCTGGTCCAAGACGCTGGCGGCCGAAGTCGCGGGGGACGGAATCACGGTCAACATGGTCCTGCCCGGCCGCATCAAGACGGAGCGGCTGGGCCAGCTCGACAAGGCCAACGCCGAGCGCCAGAACGTCTCCGTCGAGAAGATCGCCGAAGCCTCGCGCGCCGCCATCCCGGCCGGCCGCTACGGCACGCCGCAGGAATTCGCCAACGTGGTGGCGTTCCTGGCGGGCGAGCCCGCCTCCTATGTGACGGGCTCGAAGATCCGCATCGACGGCGGCGCGACCCGCAGCGTCTGAGCGGCCGACGGCGGGGCTCAGGCCTCGCCGATCTCCTCGATCGCCTTGCCGGAGTGCACTCCCTCGCTCCGGGACGGGGAGAGGGCCGGGGTGAGAAGCCCTTCGGCCCGCCTCGATGGACCTGTCCTGATGCCCCGCGCCGGGACGAAGGGGAGCGCCGCCGTGCGCACCCTTCAAATTACGTCTCGCGGTTGCGAAAAAGGAAGACGGGGTGTGGCTTGCGGCGCACAGTCGGGAGGAGGCCCAGCCGCTAAGCTGCCGCGGTTCAGGTTCGTCCCCTCCCAGGAACCCGCTCTCTCGTCATGGCCCGCTCCGCCCGCCCGTCCGTCAACCCCGCCTTGGATGCGGCAGGCCTTCTGCGCCGGTTCGGGTTCGCCATCCTGGTCGTGGCCGCGCCGCTGCTGGCGGTCGGGTCGCGGCGCGGCCTCGTCGTCGCCGCGCCCATCGGCATCGCCCTCATGGTGCTGGCGAGCGCGATCGAGAGCGAGGGGCGCCAGCCGCTCGACCGGGCGGTCCGTTCGCTGCTGACCCCGACAGCCGGCGTCGCGGTGTTCCTGGCCTTCTGGGCGGCGCTGTCGCTCCTGTGGACGCCGTTCCCCTCCGAGGCGACCGAACGCCTGCTGAACCTCTCGGCGTCCGCGCTGGTCGGCCTCGTCGCCGTGTCGAGCCTGCCGGACCGCATGCGCGTCACCAACCTTTATCTCATGCCGATCGGGGCGGGCCTGGCCGCCCTGGCCGCCCTCGCCATCGCATGGCGGGCCGCGTCCGGCCGCAGCCCCGATCCCGAGCTCGACCGCGCCTTGCTGGAACGGGGACTGCTGGTCACCGTCGTTCTGGCGCCCGCCGCCGTGACATGGCTGCTCTCCAAGGACAGGCTCGCCTCCGGCTTCGCCCTCGTGGCGGCCGTGACGGCGGCCCTGATCCTCGGCGACAACCTGCCCGCGCTCGTGGCGCTGGTGCTGGGCGCGCTGGTCTACGCCTGCGCCACCGTCAATCCCCGGCTGGGGCGGCGCGTGGCGCTGGCGCTCCTGCCCGGGCTCGTGCTGGCCGCCCCCCTCGTTCCCTTCGCGCTGCGGCCTCTGGTCAAGCTCGTCTTCGGGGTCTCCAGCGCGCGGGCCGACGCGATCCGGGTCTGGTGCCGCATCGTCACGGACCAGCCGCTGCGCCTGCTCACCGGCCACGGGCTCGACACCGCCCTGCGGGCGCGCCTGGCGGGGCTCCTGCCGGCGGGATCGCCGAGCGGCCTCCTGTTCGAGATCTGGTTCGAGCTCGGCTTCCTGGGCGCCGCCGCGCTCGCGCTGCTGCTGGCGCGCGCCGTCGTGGGATCGAAGCGGCTGTCGCCGGGGGCCAGCCCCGGCGCCCTGATGATGCTGACCGTCGCGTTCACGCTGGCGGCGCTCGGGCAGGGCGCGGCCCAGGCCTGGTGGCTCTCCACCCTCGTGCTCGGCGCGGTGACCATCATCGCGGTGGACCGCGGCCAGTACCGCACCAGCCGGCCGAAGCCGGGCCGCGCCCCGGAGACGGCCGAGGCCGACGCCAAGCCGGCGCCGGCGACTCCGGCTGGACCGGGCGCGAACCGGGCCCAGCGTCCCGTGCTGAGGCCCTAGAAGCCGGCCACCTGCGGCAACGCGCTGGCGTCGGCCCGGCCCTCATGCACGGCGTGACACGCGACGCCGTCCGCGAGCGGCGGGATTTCGCGCCGGCAGCGGTCATTGGCGAGCGCGCAACGCGGATTGAAGGTGCATCCCGAGGGCGGCGAGATTGGGTTGGGGATTTCGCCCTGCACAGGCGTGCGCGGCCGGCCCGACATGGCCAGATCCGGCACCGCGTCGAGCAGCATGCGCGTATAGGGGTGGCGCGGATGCGAGAAGAGCCGCTTGGCCGGCGCGACCTCGACGACGCGGCCGAGATACATGACCCCGATGGTCGCCGCCATGTGGCGCACCACCGCGAGGTTGTGGCTGATGAACAGATAGGTCAGTCCCAGCCGGTCCTGGAGATCCTTCATCAGGTTCAGGATCTGGGCCTGGACGGACACGTCGAGCGCCGAAGTGGGTTCGTCGCAGACGATGAAGTCAGCCTCCGCCGCGAGCGCGCGCGCGATGGCGACGCGCTGGCGCTGCCCGCCCGAGAACTCGTGCGGGAACTTGGCGGCGTCCGCCGGGTCGAGCCCGACGAGGCGCAGGAGCTCGCCGACCCGCGCCTCGACGCCCTGCTCCCGGGCGAGGCCGAAGGCCCGAATCGGCTCGGCGATGATCCGGCCCACCCGCCAGCGCGGATCGAGGCTGGCGTAAGGATCCTGGAAGATCATCTGGATGCGGCGGCGCAGCTTCTTGCGGGCGGCGGCGTCCTTGGACGCCGTCATCGAGACGCCATCGATCATCACCTCGCCGGACGTGGGTCGGAGCAGGCCCACCACCATGCGGGCCACCGTCGACTTGCCGGAACCGGACTCGCCGACCAGCGCGAAGGTCTCGCCGCGCCGGATGGTCAGCGTCACGCCGTCGACCGCCTTCAGGTGCTGGCGTCCCTCACGCGCGAGCGTCCGCTCGAGCCAGGGCTTGGAGACGTCGAACACGCGGCGCAGGTCGCGGATGTCGACGAAGTGCGGGTCGGCCTCGGCGCTCATGCGACGCCTCCGGCGACCGCCGAGGGCCTGACCGCGGCCGCGACCCGGTCGCGCTGCACCAGGGCCTCGGCGTCGACGCCTGGTTCGTCATAGAGGTGGCAGGCGACCAGATGGTCGCCGCGGCTCAGGAGCTCCGGCCGCTCCACGCGGCAGCGGTCATGCACGTGCGGGCAGCGCGGGTTGAAGGCGCAGCCGGCCGGGATGCGGGTGAGGCGCGGCATCGAGCCGGGGATCTGCACCAAGCGGTCGGCGGAGCTCTCCAGGGTCGGAATGGAGCCCATCAGGCCGGCCGCATAGGGGTGGAACGGCCGGCTGACCACCTCGCGGACCGGCCCGATCTCGGCGACGCGCCCGGCATACATCACGGCCACGCGGTCGGCGGTCTCGGCGATCACCCCCATGTCGTGCGTGATGAGCATCACCGCCGTGCCGCGCTCGGCGCAGATGCGCTTCAGCAGCGTGATGATCTGCGCCTGCACGGAGACGTCCAGCGCTGTGGTGGGCTCGTCGGCGATCACCAGCTCGGGCTCGGCGCAGAGCGCCAGGGCCAGCACCACCCGCTGGCGCATGCCACCGGAGAACTCGTGCGGGTAGCCGTCGATGCGCCGCTCGGGCGCCGGGATGCCGACCTCGGCGAGCAGCTCGATGGCCCGGCGTCGCGCCTGCGCGGCGTTCAGCGGCAGATGCGTGCGGATGGTCTCGGTCAGCTGGTCGCCCACCCGGTAGAGCGGGTTGAGGCTGGTCAGCGGATCCTGGAACACCATGCCGATGCGCTTGCCGCGCACATGCCGCATGGCCTCGGGCGAGAGAGTGTCGATGCGCTCGCCCTGCAGCCGCACCTCCCCGGAGGCGATGCGGCCGGGCGGTTCGATCAGCCCGATGACGGCCGAGCCGGTCACTGACTTGCCGGCGCCGGACTCGCCGACGACCCCCAGCACCTCGCCCTTGTGGATGTCGAAGGAGACGCGGTCGAGCGCGCGCAGCACGCCGCGTCGGGTGACGAACTCGACGCAGAGGTCGCGGACGGAAAGGACGGGTTCGGTCATCGCAATTTCGGGTTGAGGGCGTCGCGCAGCCAGTCGCCGAGCAGGTTCACGGCCAGAACGAACACGGCCAGCGTCACGCCCGGAAAGGCCACGATCCACCATTCGCCGGAGAACAGGAAGTCGTTGCCGATGCGGATCAGCGTGCCCAGCGAAGGCTGCGTCGGCGGCAGGCCGACGCCCAGGAAGGACAGCGTGGCCTCCGTGATGATGGCCAGCGCGAGATTGATGGTGAGGATGACCAGCACGGGGCCGATCACGTTGGGCAGGACGTGGCGCAGCATGATCAGCCAGGCCGGAACGCCCATCAGGCGCGCCGCGTGCACATAGTCCTTGTTCTTCTCGATCATGGTCGAGCCGCGGATGGTGCGCGCGTACTGGACCCAGAAGGACAGGCCGATCGACACCACGAGCACGCTGAACGCGGTCTGCTCGCGGCCGAGGCCCTTGAACACCGACCGAACCACGCCGTCGATGACCAGCGCGATCAGGATGGCCGGGAAGGTGAGCTGGATGTCGGCCACGCGCATGATCAGCGCGTCGACCCGCCCGCCCACATAGCCGGCCAGCAGTCCAAGCCCGATGCCCAGCGTGGCCGCGATGATGACGCCCACGATGCCGATGATCAGCGACACCCGCATCCCGTACAGGATCGCCGACCAGAGGTCGCGGCCCTGGTTGTCGGTGCCGAGCAGGAAGCGCGGATCCCCGCCCTCGATCCAGCGGGGCGGGAACAGCGAGTTCATCAGGTCGACGCTGGCCGGGTCGAAGGGGTTGGTCGGCGCGATCCAGGTCGCCAGCAAGGCGCCCAGGATCATCAGCACGGTGACGAAGCCGGAGACCATCGTGAGCTTCGACGACAGGAAGCTCGCCAGCAGGTCGGAATCCCGGAAGCGGGCGTAGCGCGAGCGCGGGTCCGGCGTCTGGGTCGACAGGGGGGAGGTGACGTCGGCCATCAGGCGGCCTGCATGTTGGCGCGGAGGCGCGGGTCGACCACCGCGTAGAGGATGTCGACCACGAGGTTCACGACGACGAAGATGAAGGACACCAGCAGCAGATACGCCGCCATGATCGGGATGTCGACATTCTGCACCGCGCCGAGGAACAGCGCCCCCATGCCGGGCCACTGGAACACATATTCGGTGATCAGCGCGAAGGCGATGATGGAGCCGAGCTGCAGGCCCGCGATGGTGATCACCGGCACCAGCGTGTTCTTCAGCGCATGGCCGAAATGGACGGCCCGGTCAGAGAGCCCGCGCGCCCGGCAGAACTTGATGTAGTCGGTGCGCAGCACCTCCAGCATCTCGGCCCGGACGAGGCGCATGATCAGCGTCATTTGGAACAGGCCGAGCGTGATCGCCGGCAGGATCAGCGCCTTGATCCCGCTGACGGTCAGCAGGCCCGTGGACCACCAGCCGAGCGACACGACGGCGCCGCGCCCGAAGGAGGGCAGCCAGCCGAGCTGCACGGAGAAGATCCAGCGCAGCAGGATGGCGATCAGGAAGGTGGGCAGCGACACGCCGATCAGCGACACGCTCATGAACACGCTCGACAGGAAGGAGCCGCGCCGCAGCGCCGTGTAGACGCCCATCGGGATCCCGACCACGAGCGACATCAGGGCCGCCATCAGGGTGAGCTCCAGCGTCGCCGGCATGCGCTCGCCGATCAGCGTCGAGACGGGCTGGCGGAACTGGTAGGAGATGCCGAAGTCGAACCGGGCCGCACGGACGAGATAGCGTCCGAACTGGACGATCGACGGATCGTCGAGCCCGAGATCCTTGCGGATCTGCTCGCGCTGCTCGGAAGGAGTGTCGATGGAGACGATCTGGTTGACCGGGTCGCCGACGAGCCTGAACAGCGCAAAGGCGATCACGCCGACGGAGAGCAGCACCAGGACGGACTGGAACAGGCGGCGCAGGATGAAAGCGAGCATGGTCCTCTTTCGTGGGGCCTTGCGGATGGTCTGAGCGGGCGTCCGCCGGACCGTTCAGGCGGGAACGGGGCCGGGATCCCGCGCCGTCGCCCCATCGGGGGAGATCGGCGGATGTCCCCGGCGCCCGCTGAAGGCGCCGGGGACGATCGGGCTTACTGCTTGGTGATCCAGTACAGCAGCACCTGGTTGTCGGCGCGCTGCACCAGCTTCACGTTCTTGGCCACGCCCCAGGCCAGCGACTGCTGGTGCAGGGGAATGTAGGAGTAGTCGTCGAAGCCGATCTGGAAGGCCTGCTTGATGAGCTGGTTGCGCTTGTTGACGTCGGTCTCCACGAGGACCTGGTCGGTGAGCGCGTCGAGCTTCTTGTTGCAGTAGCCGCCCAGGTTCGTCTCTCCGCGAGCCACGTTGGCGTCGTCGCGGCAGCCCATGATGTCGTAGAGGACATTGTGGCTGTCGAGCGTGCCGGGCGTCCAGCCGAGCAGGTAGAACGAGGTCTTGTAGCCGTTGGGCTTCAGGATCTTGGCGAAGTACTGCGCCTTGGGCTGGGCGTTCAGGTTGATCTTGACGCCCACGCGCGCCAGCATGCCGACCACGGCCTGGCAGATCGCCCCGTCATTGACGTAGCGGTCGGTCGGGCAGTCCATCCCGACCTCGAAGCCGTTCGGATAGCCCGCCTCGGCCAGGAGCTTCTTGGCGCCGTCCGGATCCACCTTCGGGCGGGTGAAGTCCTTCGACAGCGCGAACAGCTCGGGCGCGATCATCAGCGCGGAGGGCGTCGACAGCCCGCGCATGACGCGGCTCTTGATCGCCTCGATGTCGATGGCCTTGTAGAACGCCTCGCGGACGCGCACGTCCTTGAAGGGGTTCTTGCCCTTGACGCTCGATTCCAGCAGTTCATCGCGGGTCTGGTCGAAGCCGAGGAAGATGGTGCGCAGCTCGGGGCCGGTCAGCACCTGGGCGTTGCCGGTCTGGCTGATGCGCTGGATGTCCTGGATCGGAACCGGCTCGATGATGTCGACCTCGCCCGACAGCAGCGCCGCGACGCGGGTCGAGTCGGAGTTGATCGGGGTGAAGATCACCTCGGTGAGGTTATGCTCCGGCTTGCCCCACCAGCCCGGGTTCGGCTTGAACACGGTCTTCACGCCCGGCTGGTGGCTCTCGATCTTGAACGGGCCCGTGCCGTTGGCGTTCAGCGAGGCGTAGCTCGGCGTCGTCGCGCTGGCCGGAGTGGGGGCGACGGCGTTGTTCGCCTCGGCCCACTTCTTCGACATGATGTACCAGGTGTCCCACTGGTAATGCAGGATGGGGTTCGGCGACGACAGCACCACGTCGACGGTGTGGTCGTCGACCTTGACGAATTTGGCGTCCTTGGGAATGCGCGTCGTGAAGTTCGACCCGGTGGCGCGCACGCGGTCGGCCGAGAACAGCACGTCGTCGGCGGTGAAGTCCTCGCCATTGGCGAACTTCACGCCCTTGCGCAGGTAGAAGCGCCAGCGCGTCGGCTCGGGGGTTTCCCAGCGTTCGGCCAATCCGGGTCCGATGGCCAGGTCCTTGCCGCGCGAGGTCAGCCCCTCATAGACGTTGCCCAGATGGGCGTTCGTCGTCGTCTCGTTGAGAGTGTAGGGGTCGAGCGACTTGAGGTCGCCCTGGTTGGCGTAGCGCAGGGTGGCGGCCGAGACCGGCGCCACCGCGGCTGACCCGGCGGACAACGCCAGGGCCGCTGCGGCCGCGAAAAGAACCTTGCGAAGCATCGAGTGAAACCCTCCGTTCCGGATGAACCGCCGCCGCGTCCCCTCGACAGCGACGGTCGTCGATCTCCGGGATTGGTTGTTTTACGCGCCGGTCCGGCGCGAAGTCGCGAGAGTAGACGGGCTTTTGGCGCGCGGTCCAGCGGTTTTCGGCTTCAAACGATGCGCTCAGGCGGCCAGGTCGGCGATCAGGCCCCGCATGAAGCGCGCGCCCTTCTCGAGTTCCGAGATCTCGATGTACTCGTCGGCCTGGTGGGCCTGGGCGATGTCGCCCGGGCCGCACACCGCGGTCGACCATCCGGCCCGTTGGAACAGCCCCGCCTCCGTGCCGTAGGACACGACGCCCACGGCGTTGTCGCCCGTCAGCCGGCGCACGAGGCGCTCGGCCGCCCCGTCCGGCTCGGGACGAAGCCCGTGCACGGCGGCCCGGTGGACGATGTCGACGCCGGCGTCCGGGGCGATCCGCCGCATCCGGGGCTCGATCACGTCGCGCACATAGGCCTCGAAGCGGGCCTTGAACGCCCACGGATCCTCGGTCGGGATGGCGCGGACCTCCGAGACGAACTCGCACCGGTCGGCGACCACGTTGGCGGCCGTCCCGCCGCGGATGTAGCCGCAATGCAGCGTGGTGTAGGGCGGCTCGAACGGGCTCGCCGGATCGGCGTTGCGCCGGTTCTCCTCCATCACGTCGTCGTGCCAGGTCACCAGCCGGGCCGCCACCATGGTGGCGCTCACGCCGGTGTCGATCCGGCTGGAATGGACCGTATGGCCGCGCACGGTGGTGAAATAGGACACCGACCCCTTGTGGCCGTTGACCAGCTTCATGCGCGAGGGCTCGCCGACGATCACGGCCGAGGGCGTCGGGGTGCGGGCGGCCATCTCGTCCACCATCGCGATCGCGCCCTGGCAGCCCACCTCCTCGTCATAGCTCAGCGCGAGATGGACGGGCCGCTTCAGCCCCGCCCTCAGCATGTCGGGCACGAAGGCGAGCGCCAGCGCGTCGAAGCCCTTCATGTCGCAGGCGCCCCGGCCATAGAGCTTTCCGTCGCGCTCCGTCAGGGTGAAGGGATCGCTCGTCCAGGTCTGCCCGTCGACCGGCACCACGTCGGTGTGGCCGGACAGCACGACCCCGCCCGCCTCGGCCGGGCCCACCGTGGCGTAGAGATTCGCCTTGTCTCCCGCCGCGTTGGGGACCAGCCGGCTCTCGACCCCGTGGGCCGCCAGGTAGTCCCTGATGAAGTGAATGCAATCCAGGTTGGAATCGCGCGAGACGGTGGGAAACGCCACGAGGCGAGCCAGCATCTCGCGGGGTGTCAGGTGCATCAGGTAAGCCTCCGGTTGCGGCCACACTTTCCGTCGCGCGGCGCTGCGTCAAGGGCGCCGGCCTCGATCGCGCCCGGATCGCCGCCGTTGACCAAAGCTGGGCCATCCGATTTGCTGGCCGCCCCAACCCTGCGCCCGGCAGAGCCGGCCGCCTGCAGAACCGAGCGTCCCCCATGCCGATCATCAACCGCGTCGCCGCCCTGTCCGATGAGATCGCCGCCTGGCGACAGGACTTCCACACGCATCCCGAGCTCGACTACGACGTCCACCGCACGGCCGGGATCGTCGCCGAGAAGCTGAAGGAGTTCGGCTGCGACGAGGTCGTCACCGGCGTCGGCAGGACCGGCGTCGTGGGCGTCATCAAGGGCCGCCTGCCGGGCGACAAGGTGATCGCCATGCGGGCCGACATGGACGCGCTGCCGATCCAGGAGGAAACCGGCAAGCCCTACGCGTCGCAGACGCCGGGCAAGATGCACGCCTGCGGGCATGACGGGCACACCTCCATGCTGCTGGGCGCGGCCCGCTACCTGGCCGAGACCCGCAATTTCGCCGGCACGGCGGTGGTGATCTTCCAGCCGGCCGAGGAGGGCGGCGGCGGCGGCCGCGCCATGGTGGAGGACGGCGTGATGGACCGCTTCGGCGTCACCGAGGTCTACGGCATGCACAACATGCCCGGCCTGCCGGTCGGCGCCTTCGCGCTGCGCCCCGGCCCGCTGATGGCGGCGGCCGACCGCTTCACGCTGGAGATCGCCGGCCGCGGCGCCCACGCCGCGCATCCGCACGCCTCCATCGACACCGTGATGGTGGCGACCCAGATCATCACGGCCTTCCAGACGATCGTGTCGCGCAACGTCGATCCGCTGGAGGCGGCGGTGGTGTCGGTCACCTATGTGCGCGCCGGCGACGCCTTCAACGTGCTGCCCCAGAGCGCCACCCTGAAAGGCACCGTCCGCACCCTGAACCCCAAGGTGCAGGACCTCGTGGAGGCCCGCATGCACGAGATCGCGACCGGCGTCGCCGCCCTGCACGGGGCCGTCGCGACGCTTCAATACGATCGCGGCTATCCGTGCACGGTGAACCACGAGGCCCAGACCGCCTTCGCGGCGGACGTCGCCGCGCAGGTGGTGGGCGACGACCGGGTGAACGCCGCCGTGCAGCCCACCATGGGGGCGGAGGACTTCTCCTACATGCTGCTCGCCCGTCCGGGCGCCTTCATCTTCACCGGAAACGGCGACACGGCCGGGCTGCACAATCCCGGCTATGATTTCGACGACAAGGCCATCCCGGTGGGCGTGAGCTACTGGGCCAGACTCGTCGAGACCGCGATGCCGGCGGCCTGAGCCGCCCCGCAGCGCGCGCCGCCGCCGGCCTTCAGCGCCGCGCGGCGACGCCGCTCAGCGGGTTCTCCGGGTCCCAGCCATACCGCACGGTCTCGAAGCGCATGCTGCGGGCGTCGATCATCAGCAGGCGCCCGACGAGGCCCTCGCCGAAGCCGACGATCTCGCGCAGCGTCTCCAGCGCCATCATGCTGCCGACCATCCCCGCCAGCGCGCCGAGCACGCCCGCTTCGGCGCAGGCCGGGATCGAGCCGGGCGGGGGCGGTTCGGGAAAGAGGCAGCGATAGGTCGGGTTTGGCGCGCCGTCCGGGCCGTTTTCATGCGCCCTGATGGTCGTCAGCGACGCGTCGAAGGGGCCGAGCGCGCCCGTCACCAGGGGCCGCTTCGCCCGGAAGCAGGCATCCGCGACGGCGTAGCGGGTCTCGAAGTTGTCGGACCCGTCCGCCACGACGTCATAGGCGGCGGCGAGCGCCTCGGCGTTGCGGCCGTCCAGCCGCAGCCGATGCTGCTCCACCTTCACATGAGGATTGAGCCTGGCGACCGCCTCCGCGGCGCTCTCCACCTTGGGGCGGCCGATATCGGGCGTGCCATGGATCACCTGCCGCTGCAGGTTGGAGAGCGAAACGACGTCGTCGTCGACGATCCCGATCGTCCCCACCCCGGCCGCCGCCAGATACTGGATCATCGGCGCGCCGAGGCCGCCCGCTCCGATGGCGAGCACGCGGGCGGCGCGCAGCTTCTGCTGCCCCGGCCCGCCGACCTCGCGCAGCACCACGTGGCGGGCGTAGCGCTCCAACTCGTCGCCGGCGAGGCTCACCTGCGGCCCCGGGCCCAGTCGAGCCCCTCTTCGAGCCGGTCATTGCCCCAGAAGAGCTCCCCGTCCGGGGTGACGAGCGCCGGCGCGCCGAAGATGCCGAGCCGCTCGGCCTCTTCGGTCTCCTTGCGCAGCGCGTGCTTGACGAGGTCCGTCTGCGCCGCCGTCACGGCCGGCTCCAGCTCGAACCCCGTCTGCCGCACGGCGTCGGCGATCACCTCGGGATCGGCGATCGAGCGGCCCTCGCAGAACTCCAGCCGGAACACCGCCTTGGAGTAGGCGGGCCGGGCGTCCTCGGGCAGCGCGATCGCGACGCGCGCCGCGTGCAGGCTGTTCTGCGGGAACGGCTCCGGCCGCGTCAGCGGCAGGCCCAGCCGGTCGCACCAGCGCTCCATGTCCCGCCACATGTAGCGGCCCTTCACGGGCTGCAGGTTGAAGGGCGTCGTCGCGAAGCCCTGGGCCTTGAAGATGACGCCCAGCAGGAAGGGTCGCCAGCGCACGGCGACGCCGCGCTCCTGCGCGAGCGCCTCGATCCGCTCCGCGGCCAGGAAGGAATAGGTGGAGGCGAACTCGTACCAGAAGTCGACATGGGGCTGCATGGGCCGGACGGTAGCAGCGCCGGGGGGCTTTGCAAGGCGCCCCCGCGGCCCGCGATGCGTCCTCAGACGAACAGGAAGTCCGATACGGCGAGGTTCGATAGCGTGACGTTGCTGAGCGTGATCGTGTCGTTGGCCGACAGCGAGATGCAGACGTCCGCGCCGACCTGGGCCGAGGCCTTCAGCAGGCTGGCGTAGTTGGTCATCGACGTGCCGAGCAGACGGATCACGTCGTGGTCGACGCCCGCCGCGACGAAGTCGCTGATCACGTCCTTCCCGGCGGCGGCGCTGAACACGAACACGTCGACCCCGGCGCCGCCCGACAGCGTATCCGCGCCGCCGCCGCCCACCAGCGTGTCGGCTCCGCCGCCGCCCTGGAGGCGATTGGAGAGCGCATCGCCGGTGATCATGTCGGCGTAGGACGAGCCGATCACGGCCTCGATTCCGACGAAGAGGTCCCCGGCCGCGTCGCCGAGCCCTTGCGTGGCGTCGGCGAGGCTGAGGCGCACGCCCGCCAGCGCGTTGGCGTAGCTCACGGTGTCGAAGCCCGCTCCGCCGTCCAGCGAGTCGGCGCCGAGGCCGCCCTGCAGGATGTCGTCGCCCGCCCCGCCCAGCAGGGTGTCGGCGCCGGCGCCGCCATAGAGCTGGTCCGCTCCGCCGCCGCCCTCCAGGCGGTTGGCGCCGGCGTCGCCCGTGAGCACGTCGTTGAAGGACGAGCCGACCACCGCCTCGAAGCCCGAGATGACGTCGCCCGCGGCCGTGCCGCCGGAGACCGCGCCGCTTTGCAGGTTCACGGACACGGCCGCGGCCGAGTCGGCGTACGAGACGGTGTCGAAGCCGTCGCCGCCCGTCAGCGTGTCGGCCCCGAGGCCGCCCGACAGCCCATCGTCGCCGGCGCCGCCGAACAGCGCGTCCGCGCCCGTTCCGCCCTTGATGCTGTCGGCGCCGGCGGCGCCGTCGAACCAGCGGCCGGCGTTGTCGGCCACGAAGCTGTCCGCGTAGGCGGAGCCGAGCCAATGCTCCACGCCGGTGAAGACGTCGCCGGCGGCGTCGCCCTTCTGGTTGGCCGCCGTGAGCAGGTCGATGGCCACGCCCGCCGTCGCGGTGGCGTAGCTCGCGGTGTCCACGCCGGCGCCGCCGTCCAGCGAGTCCGCGCCGGCCCCGCCGACCAGCAGGTCGTCCCCGGCGCCGCCCAGCAGCGTGTCGGCTCCGGCCCCGCCGAAGAGCTGGTCGAGGCCCGCGCCGCCATCCAGCAGGTTGGCGTTGGCGTCGCCCCGCAGGATGTCGTTGAAGCCCGAACCGACCACGGCCTCGACCCGGATCAGGGCGTCGCCGGCCGCCTCGGCGCCGGCGCCCAGCCCCGTGCCGAGATCCACCGTGACGCCGCCCGTGGCGGCCGCATAGGAGGCCGTGTCGAAGCCGTCGCCGCCGTCGAGGCTGTCGGCCCCGAGACCGCCGATCAGCGTATCGGCGCCGGCCCCGCCCTGAAGCGTGTCATTGCCGGCGTTGCCGTTCAGCAGGTTGTTGGCCTGGTTGCCGACCAGGATGTCGTTGGCCGAGCCGCCATTGGCGGCTTCGATCAGCGAGCGCGTGTCGCCGTTGTACAGGAACGCGTTGGCGATCGTGCCGGGCGCGTAGGCGGTGGGGCTGAACTGCGCCACCTGCGAGCCGGCCAGGGTGGTCTCGGTGACCCACGAGCCCGGATTGAGGTCGATCCGCAGGCCGCGCGTATAGGCCGAGAAGTCGTAGGTGTCGAAGCCGCCGCCGTCCCACAGCGTCATCTCGATGTGGTTGCCCGCCGGCGCGCCCTGGCCGACGCCGTTGATGAACATCTCGCCGGTGGTCTGGCTCCACCGATAGGTGGTCGCGCCCGCATTGCTGTTGAAATTCGCCCCGTAGAGGCTCTGCAGCGCCTGGATGTCGTACAGCATCGGCGTCTGCGCGTAGCTGCCCGCGTAGTTGACGACGTTGTAGCCCGCCCCCGGAAACGCCTGATACGACATGATCGTGAAGTCGTTGCCGTCGAGGTTGGACGGCATGGCCCCGAACGACCCGCTGGTCTCGAACGAGTGCTTCAGGCCCAGCGCGTGGCCGATCTCGTGCATGGTGGCGAGATAATCGAACGTCCCGATCTGGGGCGGGGTGGACCAGTTCCGCATGAACCAGACGTCGCCGCCGGGACCGCCGGAGGGATAGTAGGCCCACGCATAGGCGCCGCTCCCGTCCACGGCGCTCGATCGCCCGAAGCGCATGTCGCTGGCGCCGCCGGTCGTCTCCGTGAAGGTCAGGTTGGCGAAGGACGAATACTCGGCGAGCACCGAGCGGACCATGGTCTGCTGCGCCGCCGTGAAGGCGGTGAAGTTCTGGCGGGTCTCCGCCGATGCGCCGGCCCAATTATAGTCGGAGCCGTATTGGCTCGCCGTCGTCGGGAAGCTGAAGGTGAGGGTCCCGGTGTTCCACCGAAGGCCGGACAACACACCATCCACCGTGCTCTTGCCCGTGGGGGCCACATAGACGCCGTAAGCCATGCAACAACTCGCAATGTTCAAGCCACTAAGTGGCAAGTGAGAGTTGTCTCATTGATCATTGCGCGTTCCGGGTGCATTAAGCCGATCCGTCGCATTCGAACGACCCTGCGCATTTTCCGGCCCAGGCCTCATATTCGAAGGCCGCGCTTGCGCCGGGCATGGCCTTGCCTATAGTCCCGCGCGATTTCAGGAGCCGCGAGGCTCCTCCCGCGGCAGGCCGGCGAACGGGGTCACGACGACCACGCCGGCGGCAGAGAGATGACGATCATGGCCGAGAAGCGCGTCAACAAGGTCGTGCTCGCCTATTCGGGCGGGCTGGACACCTCCATCATCCTCAAGTGGCTGCAGACCACCTATGGCTGCGAGGTCGTGACCTTCACGGCCGATCTCGGCCAGGGCGAGGAGCTCGGCCCGGCGCGCGACAAGGCTTTGCTGCTCGGCATCAAGCCCGAGAACATCTTTATCGAGGACGTGCGCGAGGAGTTCGTGCGCGACTACGTCTTCCCGATGTTCCGCGCCAACGCGCAGTATGAGGGGCTCTACCTGCTGGGCACGTCCATCGCCCGTCCGCTGATCGCCAAGAAGCAGATCGAGATCGCCGAGCGCGTCGGGGCCGACGCCGTGTCGCACGGGGCCACCGGCAAGGGCAACGACCAGGTGCGCTTCGAGCTCGGCTACTACGCGCTGAAGCCCGACATCACCATCATCGCGCCCTGGCGCGAGTGGGACCTCACCTCCCGCACCAAGCTGCTGGAATTCGCCGAGCAGAACCAGATCCCGATCGCCAAGGACAAGCGCGGCGAGGCGCCGTTCTCGGTGGACGCCAACCTGCTGCACGCCTCCTCGGAGGGCAAGGTGCTGGAGGACCCGGCCAACGAGGTGCCGGACTACGTCTACTCCCGCACCATCGACCCCGAGCAGGCGCCCGATACGCCCACCGTCATCACGATGGACTTCGAGAAGGGTGACCCGGTCGCGATCGACGGCGTCAGGATGTCGCCCGCCACCCTGCTGACCAGGCTCAACGAGCTCGGCCGCGCCAACGGCATCGGCCGGCTCGATCTCGTCGAGAACCGCTTCGTCGGCATGAAGAGCCGCGGCATGTACGAGACGCCCGGCGGCACGATCCTGTATTTCGCCCACCGGGGCATCGAATCCATCACGCTCGACCGCGGCGCGGCGCATCTCAAGGACGAGCTGATGCCGAAATACGCCGAGCTGATCTACAACGGCTTCTGGTTCTCGCCCGAGCGCGAGATGCTGCAGGCCATGATCGACAAGTCGCAGGAGGCCGTCACCGGCCGCGTCACCCTGAAGCTCTACAAGGGCTCCGCCTGGGTGATCGGCCGCGAAAGCCCCTACTCGCTCTACGACCAGGACCTCGTCACCTTCGAGGAAGGCGCCGTGGCCTACGACCACCGCGACGCCCAGGGCTTCATCCGCCTCAACGCCCTGCGCCTGCGCACGCTGGGCGCGCGCAAGCGCAAGCACGGGCTGTAAGCCCCGATCACGCATCCGTGTGGCCGCCGCGAGGGCGCCACACTTGCCGGGTACCGGGTCGCGATCCACCTTTCTCGGGATGCGTCGGCCCCAGGCGGGGCCGGGCCCGGCCCGGAGGCGTAGCCGCTGCGGATGAAACGAGCGCTGTTCATGGCGGCCGGAATGTTTGCGGTCGCGCTCGCGGTCGTGGCCGCCGCCTACGCCTATTCGCGCCCCACCGAGCTGACCGTCGCGGTGGGTCCGCCCACCAGCGAAGACGCCAAGCTCGTCCACGCGGTGGCGCAGAACCTGCGCCGGGACCGCGCCGCCATCCGGCTGCGCATCGTCACGGTGCCCGGTCCGGCCGAGGCGGCCGCGGCCTTCGACGACGGCAAGGCCGACCTCGCGGTGGTGCGCAGCGACCTCGCGACGCCGGCCGCCGGCCAGCTCGTCGCCATCCTGCACCGCAACGCCGCCGTCCTGCTGGCTCCGGGAGGCAGCGCCATCTCGGGCGTCGGCGACCTGCGCGGCAAGACCGTGGGCGTGCTGCGCCATTCCCCCGTGAACGACCGGCTGCTGGAGACCATCCTGCAGCAATATGAGGTGCCCGGCCACGAGGTGGCGCGCGTCACGCTCGATCCCGACGACGTGCTGCCCGCCGTGCGCGACCGCCGGGTGGACGTGGTGCTGGCCGTGGGGCCCGTCACCGGCAACCTCGTCCCGGCCGTCGTGGCGGCGGTGGCGGCGGCCAACGGCTCCGCGCCGGTGTTCCTGCCCATCGCCGAGGCGGACGCCATCGCGCAGCGCACGACCGCCTATGACAGCCTGCAGATCGTCCGCGGGGCCTTCGGCGGCGCGCCCCCGAAGCCGAGCGAGTCGGTCTCCACCATCGCGGCAGTCTACCGCATCGTGGCCCAGTCCAAGCTGGCGGACTCGCTGGTGACCGATTTCACCCGCCGTCTCTACGAGATGCGGCCGGATCTCGCCGCCGCCGTGCCGCTGGCCGCCCGCATCGAGGCGCCCGACACCGAGAAGGGCGCCCGCATTACGGTGCATCCCGGCGCCGCCGCCTATCTGGACGGCGACGAGGAGACCTTCCTGGATCGCTATGGCGACTGGTTCTACATCATCGCCATGGTGGTGGGCGGCGTAGCCTCCGCCGGCGCCGCCTTCGCCGGCCGGCTGCGCACGCGCGGCCACGAGCAGGCGCAGCGGCTCGAAAGGCTGCTCGGCATCATGCGCAAAGCCCGCACGGCCGAGAGCCAGAAGGCGCTCGACGAGCTCGAGGTGCAGGCCGACGAGGCCTTCTCGGAGACGCTGGCGCTGGCCACCCGCGAGCAGATCGACACCGGCCGCCTCGCCACCTTCTCGCTGGCGCTGGAGCAGGTCCGCCACGCCATCGCCGAACGCCGCCGCGTCCTCCCCGACAGACCCGCCGACGACCGCACCCCCCGCACCCTCACCCCCCTCCGCGCCGCGGGGGAGTAGGGGGCAGAGCGTTCAGGCTGCTTCTCGGGGGCGCGGCGGGGAGTCGAGTGTCAAGGCTGGCGTGGTGAGTTCAGGCGCACTTTGCATAAGCGCCGAAAAGGACGCGAGCGCTCGGCCGAGTCTATTCACCTCCCCCTTGTTCTCCACCAACCGCGCCCCATCTTTCTTCTACCGACGCGTGCGCTGGTCAGCCGCCGCCGGGACGCTCCCGTGACGCAATCCTTCGTTGTCCGGGGAGCCCCGGTGTGCTATTGCGCCGCAACGAATGAATACGGACAGGCCGAGGACCAGCCCGACTCCCACGGAGCCGGGCTTTGGCGTTTGGCGATTGAGAGATCACCCATGAAGCTGCGCAACATCGCGATCATCGCCCACGTCGACCATGGCAAGACGACCCTGGTGGACAAGCTCCTCGCCCAGTCGGGCACCTTCCGCGAGAACCAGAAGGTCGCCGAGCGCGCGATGGACTCCAACGACCTGGAGCGCGAGCGCGGCATCACCATCCTGGCCAAGTGCACCTCGGTGCAGTGGAAGGATGTCCGCATCAACATCGTCGATACGCCCGGCCACGCCGATTTCGGCGGCGAGGTGGAGCGCATCCTCAACATGGTCGACGGCGTCGTCGTGCTGGTCGACGCGGCCGAGGGCCCGATGCCGCAGACCAAGTTCGTGGTCGGCAAGGCGCTGAAGCTGGGCCTCAAGCCCATCGTGGCCATCAACAAGATCGACAAGCCGGAGGCGCGCGCCACCGAGGTCGTGAACGAGGTGTTCGACCTCTTCGCCGCGCTCGACGCCACCGACGACCAGCTCGATTTCCCGATCCTGTACGGCTCGGCCAAGCAGGGCTGGATGGCGACGAACCCGGACGGCCCCAAGACCGACCTCGGCCCGCTCTTCGACCTCGTGCTCCAGCATGTCGCGCCGCCGGCCGTCGAGGAGGGCGCGTTCCGCCTGCTCGGCACCATCCTGGAGGCGAACCCCTATCTGGGCCGCATCGTCACCGGGCGCATCACGTCCGGCACGGTGAAGCCGAACCAGGCCTTCAAGGTGTTCGACGCCAAGGGCGCGCTCATCGAGCAGGGCCGCGTCTCCAAGGTGCTGGGCTTCCGCGGCCTGGAGCGCGTGCCGGTGGACGAGGCTGAGGCCGGCGACATCGTCGCGATCGCCGGCATGGTGAAGGGCACCGTCGCCGACACCTTCTGCGACCCCTCCGTCGAGGGCCCGCTGCCGGCCCATCCCATCGATCCGCCCACCGTCACGATGCAGTTTCGCGTCAATGACAGCCCGCTCGCCGGCACCGAGGGCGACAAGGTCACCAGCCGCGTCATCCGCGACCGCCTGCTCAAGGAGGCCGAGGGCAACATCGCCCTGCGCGTCACCGAGTCGCCCGACAAGGACGCCATGGAAGTGGCCGGCCGCGGCGAACTCCAGCTCGCCATCCTGATCGAGCAGATGCGCCGCGAGGGCTTCGAGCTCGCCGTGTCGCGCCCGAAGGTGGTGTTCTCGCGCGACGAGGCCACCAACGAGATCCTCGAGCCCATCGAGGAGGTCACCATCGACGTGGACGAGGAGCATTCGGGCGTCGTCGTGCAGAAGATGTCCGAGCGCAAGGCCGAGATGATGGAGATGCGGCCTTCGGGCGGCAATCGCCTGCGGCTCGTGTTCCACGCCCCCACCCGTGGCCTGATCGGCTATCTGGGCGAGTTGCTGACTGACACGCGCGGCACCGCCATCATGAACCGCATCTTCCACGAATATGCGCCGTGGAAGGGCGAGATCGCCGGCCGCCGCAACGGCGTGCTGATCTCCAACGACATTGGCGAGGCCGTGGCCTACGCGATGTGGAATCTGGAAGATCGCGGCCCGATGATGATCGAGCCGGGCTGGAAGATCTATCAGGGCATGATCGTGGGCGAGCACAGCCGCGACAACGACCTGGAAGTGAACCTCCTGAAGGGCAAGAAGCTCACCAACGTCCGCGCCGCCGGCAAGGACGAGGCCGTGCGCCTCACCCCGCCGATCCGCATGACGCTGGAGAAGGCGCTGGCCTATATCCAGGACGACGAGCTCGTGGAAGTGACCCCGAAGGCCATCCGCCTGCGCAAGGTCTGGCTGGACCCGAATGACCGCAAGCGCGCCGAGCGCGCCAAGGAAGCCGTGGCCTGAGGCCATCCCGGCTCCTGTCCCAGAACGACGAAGCCCCGGGCGCGAGCCCGGGGCTTTTCGTTGACGTCCTGCGCCTCGTCTGGGAGGCGGCGCGCCGTTACTTCGCGTAGAGGTCCTTGTGCTGCTCGCGCAGCACGTTCTTCTGCACCTTGCCCATGGTGTTGCGAGGCAGCTCCTGCGTCAGGAACACGCGCTTGGGCTGCTTGAACTTGGCCAGCCGGCCCTCCAGGCGCGACAGCACGTCCTTTTCGGTGAGCGTCGACCCGGGCGGCACCACCACCACCGCCGTCACGCCCTCGCCGAAGTCCGGATGCGGCACGCCGATGACGGCGCTCTCCACCACGCCCGGGATGGAGTCGATCTCCGTCTCGACCTCCTTGGGGTAGACGTTGTAGCCGCCCGTGATGACGAGGTCCTTGCCGCGCCCGACGATGTGCACATAGCCGCGCTCGTCGATCTTGCCGAGATCGCCGGTGATGAAGAAGCCGTCGGGCTTGAATTCCGCCGCGGTCTTCTCCGGCATGCGCCAGTAGCCCTTGAACACATTCGGGCCCTTCACCTCGATCATGCCGACCTCGCCGTCCGCCAGCGCCGCGCCGCTCTCCGGGTCGACGACGCGCAGCTCCACGCCGGGCAGCGGGAAGCCAACGGTGCCGGGCACGCGGTCCCCGTCATACGGGTTGGAGGTGCTCATATTGGTCTCCGTCATCCCGTAGCGCTCCAGGATGGCGTGGCCGGTGCGCTCGCTCCAGGCGCGGTGGGTTTCGGCCAGCAGCGGCGCCGAGCCGGACACGAACAGGCGCATATGCGCCGTGGTCTCGCGGTTGAGCCGCGGCTCCTGCAGCAGGCGCACATAGAAGGTGGGCACGCCCATCATGCAGGTGGCGCGCGGCATCAGCCGCATCATCTCGTCGGCGTCGAGCTTGGGCAGGAACAGCATCGAGGCGTTCGCCATCAGGATGGTGTTCGTCGCCACGAAGAGGCCGTGCGTGTGGAAGATCGGCAACGCGTGCAGCAGCAGGTCGTCGGCGGTGAACCGCCAGTATTCCTCCAGCGTGAGAGCGTTCGAGGCGAGGTTCCAATGCGTCAGCATGGCGCCCTTGGAGCGGCCCGTCGTGCCTGATGTATACAGGATGGCCGCCAGATCGTCCTTGCTCCGCGCCACGTCGGCGAAATCGGCCGGCATCGACCGGGCCAGCTCCATCAGCGACCCGTCGCCGGACGTTCCCAGGGTTTCGGTGGCCGAAACCCCCAGCCGCGAGGCCAATTGGCCGAGCGCCGCGCCGTTGCGCGGCGATGCGACCACCATGCGCGGCTCGGCGTCGCCGATGAAGTATTCCAGCTCGGCCAACGTGTATGCCGTGTTCAGCGGTAGGTATACCGCGCCGGCGCGCAGGCAGGCCAGATAGAGCATGATCGCCTCGGCGCTCTTCTCCACCTGCACGGCGACCCGGTCTCCGGTCTGCACGCCCCGGGAGGTCAGCACATGCGCGAGCCTGGCCGAGAGGTCCAGCATGTCCGCATAGGTGAAGCGCCGGCCGTCGCTGGTCTCGATGAACAGCTTGCCGGGCGTGCCGATGCGCTGGCGGACGAGCGCGAAGAGATTGTCGGACATGATGCGTCTTTCGATGTTGCTCTACTGCAGCGGGACGACGTCGCGGGAGGGCAGGTCAGACCTGAGCGCCCCGCGGACGCTGGAGGCCGCGGCCACCCGCCCCTTGTTGACGAAGGCCTCGTGGTTCCGCTCGATGTCGTCGAGGTCGTACAGGTAGTTGACCATCAGCCCGTGGGCCTGGGCCATGCCCTTGCGCGACGAGTCGCCCAGCCAGTTGATCCGCTCCAGCCGGGCGCCGTTGCCCAGATGGAAGCGGGCCACCGGGTCCACCGGGCGCCCGCCGGCGGTCTTGGCGCGCAGGAAATAATAGGCCGCGGCCTCGGTGAGGGTCCGCCGGAGCGCCGGCAGCCGCGCCGGATCCTGCGCCCAGCCCTCCTGGTCCAGGCCCTCCAGCACGGCCTTGTCCTCGCGCGTCAGCGCCTGCGAGGCCTCGTTGCGGCGTTCGCGCGCCAGCCAGGAGGCGAAGCCCGGAACGGGCGAGAGCGTGACGAAGGCCTTCAGGGTGGGGACCTGCCGGGCCAGCTCCTCGACCACCTGCTTGATCAGGAAATTGCCGAAGGAGATGCCGCGCAGCCCCTCCTGGCAGTTGGAGATGGAGTAGAACACGGCCGTGTTGGCCTGCCGGGGCTCGATGACTGCGCGGTCCTCGGCCAGGAGGCCGGCGATGCCGCCGGGGATCTCGGAGGTCAGCGCCACCTCCACGAAGATCAGCGGCTCGTCCACCACCTGCGGGTGGAAGAAGGCGAAGCAGCGCCGGTCGGCCGGCTGCAGCCTGCGGCGCAGGTCGTCCCAGCTCTCGATGGCGTGGACCGCCTCGTAGCGGATGATCTTCTCCAGGATGTTGGCGGGGGTCGACCAGTCGATCGGCCGCAGCACCAGGAAGCCGCGGTTGAACCAGGACGAGAAGAGGTGCTGGAAGTCGGCGTCCAGCGCCTCCAGTTCGGGGTGCTCGCGCTGGTGCCTGAACAGCTCCTCGCGCATGCGCACCAGGCGCAACGTGCCGCCGGGCGACAGGTTGAGGCGGCGGATCAGCTCCTGCCGGCGCGGCTCGGCGGCTTTATGCAGGTCGAGCAGCGTGCGGTGGTCGGGGGCGGCCCGATAGGCCTCGATGGCGCGCTCCAGCTGCGCCGGCTCGGCCCCGAAGCGCAGCACCAGCTCGCGCAGGAAGGCGCATTTGCCGGCGTCGTCCAGCAGGTCGTAGCGATCGAGGACCTCCCGCGCCAGGGCGACGCCGGACGCCTCGCCGCGGCTGGAGAGGAGGTCGGCGCACAGCCCCGCCAGGTCCTTGCCGCCGCCGAGCCGCCCGCTCGTGATGATGGCGCGGCCGCGGTCGGCGATCGACTGCAACAGGTCGCTGAAGAAGGAGATGTTGACCGCCTGCCTCCAGCCGGGCGCGGCAACGGCGACGGCGCCGGGGGTCTCTGGCTCGAGATTCGTCATTTGGTCGGTCCTGCCGGGCCCATCACCAGATCGGGCAGCAATGTCGAGATCTGCGGGAACAGGCAGAGCAGAAGCACCGCCAGCGCCATCAGGATCACGAACGGCACCGTCCCCATGATGACGTCCCGGAGCGGGATGTCAGGGGCGATGTTGCTGATCACGAAGATGTTGAGGCCCACCGGCGGGTGGATCAATCCCATCTCCATCACGATGGTCATCACCACGCCGAACCAGATGAGGTCGAATCCGGCGGCCTTGAGCGGAGGCAGGATGATGGGCGCGGTCATCAGGATGATGGAGACCGGAGGCAGGAAGAAGCCCAGCACGATCACCATCAGCAGGATCACGATGAGCAGCAGCCACTTGGACAGTCCCAGCGCGACGATCCATTGCGCGGTGGACTGGCTGATGTGGAGATAGCTCATCACATAGGCGTAGAGCAGCGACATGCCGATGATGAGCATCAGCATCGTGCTCTCGCGCAGGGTGGCCTGCAGGATCGGCGAGAGGTCGGCCGGCTTCCACACGCCGTAGATCGCCGCGATCAGGGCGAGCGCCAGCACGCCGCCGAGCCCGGCGGTCTCGGACGGGGTCGCAAAGCCCCCATAGAGGGCGATCATCACGCCCGTCAGCAGCAGCACGAAGGGGATGACGCGCGGCAGCAGCGAGAGCTTGGCCTTGGTGGTGAGGAGGTCCTCCTCCAGGATGGGCGAGGATGGGCCGCCCGCCTCGAAGGCGCGCTTGGCGGCGGCGTATTCCTGCCGGAAGCGGATTCCCGCATAGCCGGCGAACAGCGCCACCAGCAGGAAGCCCGGCCCGATGCCGGCCAGAAACAGCCGCCCGAGCGACTGTTCCGCCGCGACCGCATAGAGGATCATCGTGATGGAGGGCGGCAGCAGGATGCCGAGCGTCCCGCCGGCCGCGATGATGCCGGCCGCGAACCCGCCCGAATAGCCCCGGCGGCGCATCTCCGGGATGCCGGCCGATCCGATGGCCGAGCAGGTCGCCGGGGACGAGCCCGCCATGGCGGCGAACAGCGCGCAGGCGAACACATTGGCGATGCCGAGCCCGCCGGGGATGCGGTGCATCCAGGCGTGCAGGGCGGAGTAGAGATCCTGCCCGGCCCGGGACCGGCCGATCGCCGCGCCCTTCAGGATGAAGAGCGGGATGGCCAGCAGCGTGATGGAGGACATCTCCTCATAGACGTTCTGCGTCACCGTATCGAGCGACGCGCCCGGCATGAAGAAGGCCATGAACAGCACGGCCACCGCGCCGAGCGCGAAGGCGATCGGCATGCCGGAGAACATGGCGCCCAGGGTCGCCCCGGCGTAGAGAAGTCCGATCGCTCCGGTGCTCAACGCCCGCTCCTGTTCAGCGCGACAGCCGCCTGCAGTAGCAGCTGGAGGGTGAGAAGCAGCATGCCGGCCGCCATGAGCGAGTAGGGGATCCAGAGCGGAGGCCCCCATGTCGACGACGAATGCTGGTCGTCGACCCAGGCTTCGTGCAGCAGCGTGAAGCTCTTCCACGTGAAGAAGGCGCAGAACGCCGCCGACGCGATGTCGGTGCAGATCAGCCGGATCCGGTTGGCCCGGGGCGACATCAGCGCCGCGAAGGCCTCGATGCCGACATGGCCGCGGCGCGCCTGCACGGCCGCGCCGCTCAGGAAGGTCGCGCCCACCAGCAGGAAGATGGCGGTCTCGTCCTGCCAGTCCGTCGGGATCTTCAGGAAATAGCGGACGACGACGCTGTAGCTCAGCACCGCGGCGGCGGCCACGACGGCGACGCCGCCGAGGCCGAGCACCAGGCGATTGACCACCGTCATCGCCCTGACGAGCACCCCGAGCGGACCCGGCACCACCGGGGTCTCGACCGGCGCGACGACATCCGGCATGCCATGGCTCACGCCACCTGCTCCGCGAGCTTGAGGAGTTCGGCGCAGCTGGCGTTGCGCTCGGAGAAGTCCTTCCAGGCGGTCTCGCGGGACAGCTTCCGCCACTGGTCGAGGGTCGCGTCGTCGAGCGTCTTCACGCTGGCGCCGGCCTTGGCGAACACCTTCTCGACCTCCTCGTCGTCGGCCTTGGCGCCGGCCGTGCCGAACGGCTCGAGCTCCGCTCCGACCGCCAGGATGGCTTCCTGATGGGTCTTCGGCATCGCCTCGAACAGCGAACGCGACATCAGGATCGGCTCCAGCATGAACCAGTAGAACCGGCCGCGGCCGGAGGTCAGGTTCTTGGCGAGCTCCTCCAGGTGGAAGGAGATGAGGCTGGTCGAGGAGGTGACCACCGCGTCGCAGGCGCCGGTCTGCATCGCCGCGTAGGATTCATTGGACGGGATGTTCAGCGTCGACGCGCCGGCCGCCTTGAACACCATGTCCATCTCGCGCGAGCCGCCGCGGATCTTGATCCCCTTGGCGTCGGCGGGCGTGATGACGGGGGTCTTGCTGGCGACGCCGCCCGACTGCCAGACCCAGCTGACGATCATGACGCCCTTGTCGGCCAGGATGTCGGAGAGCTTCTTGCCAATCGGCGACTTCTTCCAGGCCGCGCCCTGCTCGTAGGAGGTCACGAGCCCGGGCATCAGGCCGATATTGGTCTCCACGACCTCGCCGCCCGCATAGCTGAGCGGGTAGAGGCTCATGTCCAGCGCGCCCTTGCGCAGGGCGGAGAACTGGGCGTTGGTCTTCATCAGGGACGAGCCCGGATAGACCTGGGCGGTGAGCTCGCCCTTGGTGCGCTTCTCGATCTCGGCCGCGAATTTGCGGCACATGCGATCGCGGAAGTCGCCCTGGTCGGCGGTGCCGCCGGGAAACTGATGCGAGATCTTGATCGTCTTCTGCTGCGCGAAGCTGCCGCGCGGAAGACTCAGGATCGCCGGGGCCGCGAGGGCGGCCCGGACCACGGAACGACGGGAAATCAGCATGTGGCGGTTCCTTCCAAGGTGATCCGCCGGTGTCCGGCGGGCGCTCTTCGCGGCGATGTGAATTTCGTAACCTGTCTTGTACAGCGCGTCAATGTGCGTGTATACATGAAGGCCGACGCAGGTGCACAAACATGAACCAGATTCCGGCTCCCGCCTCCCACGCCAGGCTGCGCGACCTCATCGAGCAGGCCATCCTGGTGGGCGATTTCGCGCCCGGGGAGAAGCTTGAGGAAGTCGCCCTGGCGCAGCGCTTCGGCGTGTCCAGGACCCCCGTCAGGGAGGCCCTTCACCAGCTGTCGGCCGCCGGCCTCGTCGATTCACGCCCGCGGCGCGGCGCTTTTGTGGCCTCCGTCACTCCCGAGCGCCTGATCGAGATGTTCGAGGTGATGGCCGAGCTCGAAGCCTATGCGGCCAAGCTCGCGGCCCGCCGCCTCACGCCCGAGGCGGAAGCCGAGATCGTTGAGGCGCACCGGGCCTGCAAGGCCGCGCTCGGCAAGGATCCTGACGCCTATTACTACGAGAACGAGCGCTTCCACTTCGCCATCTTCCACGCCAGCCGAAACGGCTTCCTGATCGAGCAGGCCTCCGCGCTGCACCGCCGGCTGAAGCCCTACCGGCGCTTGCAGCTGCGGGTGCGCAACCGCGTGGCTGCGTCCTTCGCCGAGCATGAGGCGATCGTGGCCGCCATCCGGAGCGGCAAGGCCAAGAAGGCCGCCACCCTGATCCGCGACCACATCGCCGTCCAGGGCGAGCGCTTCGCCGACCTCATGGCGAGCCTGCCCAGCCTGCAGGCCGGCTGACTCACGCCCGCAGGAAGGCCGCGATGCGCCCCCATTCGTCGGCGAGCGTCCGTGCGCCCATGAACAGCGCGAGATGGCCGCAGGGCGCCGTCACGGCGTGGACCGAGCGGGCCGGCGCGCCGACGAGCCGCGCCGCCGCGAGGGCCTGGGGCGCGGGGGCGATGACGTCGTCCCGCCCCGCCAGCACGAAGAGCGGGCAGCGGACGTCGCGCAGGTCCGCGAGCCTCCCCAGCGCCGGGAATGTGTTGCGGGCCAGACGGTTTTCGCGGAACAGCCACTCCGCCGTCTGCAGCCAGTAGCGCCCCGGGAGGTCGAGCGTGCGGGCGTTCCAGGCCTCGAAGGCGGGCGCGAGGTCCGGCCGCGCCGCCTGGAACACCTCCTCGACGTCGGCGCTCTGCAGGGAGGAGGTCTCCAGGAACTGCAGCATGCGCGACCCGCTCACGACGCCGTCGCTCCAGGCCACGAAGGCGTCCAGCGCGGCCGGGGCCATGCCCCGCGTCGCCTGCACGATGCCGGACGGCGCGGCGTCGCAGTCAACAGGCGCGCCGGCCAGGACCAGGCGCTCCACCTTGGCCGGAAACCGCGCCGCGAACAGCAGCGACTGCCAGCCGCCCTGGCAGATGCCCGCCAGGCGCGCGGTCCCGCCCAGCGTGTCCACCGCGACGTTCAGGGCCGCGAGCTGGTCGTCCACCCCATGGAAGCGCATCTGCGGCGTGGCCGTGGCCCATTCCAGCAAGTGCAGGCCAGGGACGCCCGCATCGCGCAGGCGCCGCATGAGGCTGTGCCCCTCGGCGAAGTCCGCCACGGTCGCGCCGTGGATGGCGTAAGGCGCCACGACCAGCGTCGCAGGGCCGGATGCAGCCGGATCGCCGAAGCGCCGCAGGCGCAGGCTTTCGAGCTCCAGCACCACCTCGTTGGGGGTGGCCCAGCACGCGTCCGGCTGCGCCGCGCTCTCGGGCGCGGTGACGAAGGGCCAGATCCAGGGCGCCCAGGGCGATGGCGTCATGCGTGCCTCGATGGCGGGAAGTCGTCGCCTGGCTGAAGTCCCAAGCCGCCATCCTGCCACGGCGCGCCGGGGTCCGCATTGATCCGGCTCACGCCGGTGGCGGGCGCGACCGCGCCCTTGCGCCGGGCGGGGCGCGCCGGTCTATTCTTGCGCCGGGCGCATCCGCCCCCGCGCGACGGCGAGCCACCATGTCCGGACCCCGACCCCCCGCCTTCGAGACCCTGAGCCTCCATGCCGGTCAGCGGCCCGACCCCGCCACCGGCGCGCGGGCGACGCCGATCTACCAGACCACCTCCTATGTGTTCGAGGACTCAGACCACGCCGCCGCCCTGTTCAACCTGGAGAGGGCCGGCCACATCTACAGCCGCATCTCCAACCCCACCGTTGCGGTGCTGGAGGAGCGGCTCGCGGCGCTGGAGGGCGGCGTCGGCGCGGTGTGCGCCGCCAGCGGCCAGGCCGCTCTGCACCTCGCGATCGCGACGCTGCTCTCGGCCGGCGACCACATCGTCGCCTCCTCCTCGCTCTATGGCGGCACGATCAACCTGCTCGCCCATACGCTGCCCCGGTTCGGGATCACGACCAGCTTCGTCAAGCCGCGCGACCATGAGGCGATGCGGGCCGCGATCGGGCCGCGCACGCGGCTCGTCATCGGCGAGACGCTCGGCAATCCGGGGCTCGAGGTGCTGGACATCCCGGCGGTCGCCGCCATCGCGCATGAGGCGGGCGTTCCGCTCCTCGTCGACAACACCTTCGCGACGCCCTGGCTGTGCCGGCCGATCGAGCTCGGCGCCGACATCGTGATGCACTCCGTCACCAAGTGGATCGGGGGCCACGGCGTGGCGATCGGCGGCGCGCTGGTGGACGGTGGGCGCTTCGACTGGGGGCGCTCCGGCCTGTTCCCCACGCTCACCGAGCCCTATGCGGGCTATCACGGCATGGTCTTCGCCGAGGAGTTCGGCCCCGCGGCCTTCATCATGCGCGCCCGCGCCGAGGGCCTGCGTGACTTCGGCGCCTGCCTCAGCCCCACCAACGCGTTCCACCTGCTGCAGGGCGTCGAGACGCTGCCGCTGCGCATGCAGCGCCACATGGAGAACACGCTGGAGACGCTGCGCTTCCTGCAGGCCCAGCCGGCGGTGGCCTGGGCGCTGCATCCGAGCCTCCCGGACCACGCCGACCATGCGCTGGCGCAAAGGCTGCTGCCGCGCGGCGCGGGCTCGATCGTCAGCTTCGGGATCAAGGGCGGCCGGCCTGCCGGGAAGCGCTTCGTCGACGCGCTGCGGCTGGCGAGCCACCTCGCCAATGTGGGCGACGCCAAGACGCTGGTGATCCACCCCGCCAGCACCACGCACCAGCAGATGGACGCCGCGCAACTCGCGGCCGCCGGCGTGGGGGAGGACATGATCCGCCTGTCCGTCGGGCTGGAGAACGTCGACGACCTGATCGCCGACCTCGCCCAGGCGCTGCGCGCCTCCCAGAGGGGGTGAGCCATGCGCGTCACGCTTGAGGGCCAGACTGTCTTCGCCGCCACCGGGGGGCGGCCGTTCGACCCCGCGCTCCCGTCGGTCGTCTTCGTCCATGGCGCCGGGATGGACCACACCGTATGGGCTCTCCAGACGCGCTGGTTCGCCCATCACGGCCGCTCCGTGCTGGCGCTGGACCTGCCGGGCCACGGCGCCTCGACGGGCGCGCCGCTCGCCGACATCCCCGCCATGGCGGACTGGGCGATGCGTGTGCTCGATGCGCTGGGCGTCGCCAAGGCGGCCGTCGTGGGACATTCGATGGGAGGCCTCGTGGCCCTCGACGCCGCCGCGCGCCATCCGGAGCGGGTGCGGGCCGTCGGGCTCGTCGGGACGGCCGGCGTGGTGCCGGTCTCGGCCGACCTGCTCGCCGCCGCCGAGCGGAACGAGCGGCGCGCCATCGACATGGTCTCGCTCTGGGGCCATGGCCCGCGGGCCGGACTGGGCGGATGCGCCGTCCCGGGACTGTGGATGGCGGGCGACGGGACGCGCCTTCTGGAGCGGGCGGCCCCCGGCGTGCTGCACGCCGATCTCGCCGCCTGCGACGCCTATCGGGACGGGCTGGCGCGCGCCGCCGCCCTGCGCTGCCCGGCGGTCCTCGTGCTCGGCGAACGCGACCAGATGACGCCCGCGAAGGCCGGGCGGGCGCTGGGCGACGCCATCCCGGGCGCCCGCACCCTCGTGGTCCCGAAAGCCGGCCACATGCTGATGATCGAGGAGCCTAACGCCGTGCTGGATGCGCTCGCGCCCGCGCTGTGAAGCCTCAACCCTCGGTCCGGCGCGCTTTCTCGTCCCGCAGCTCCGCCACGATGGCTGGCGGCGCGGCTTCGGGCCGCTCCTGCGGGGCGAGCCGGCCTTCCTCGGCCTTGTAGTAATATTGTGAGCACACCAGCCAGCCCTTCAGCGGCCGTAGCGGCGCGACGCAGAGCAGCAGCAACAGCGGCAGCGACACGAGCAGATGGCCCCACCAGGACGGCTGGTAGGCCGCGTCGTACCAGAGCGCGAAGCCCAGCACCGGAAAGCTCATGATCATCATGGCGAAGAAGGCCGGGCCGTCCGCCGGATCGGCGAAGTCATAGCTCAGGCCGCAGACCTCGCAGCAGGGTGCGAGCTTCAGAAAGCCCGAGAAGAGGTGGCCCTTGCCGCACCGCGGGCATCGGCCCCGCAGGCCGGTGGCGGTGGGCGGCGGCGGCGCCACGGGCGTCCGGCCGGGGGGACTTGCGCGGGGCGGCGTTTCGGGACTCATGGCGTGGCCTCCACAGGGTGCGCCGCGCCGTGGCGCGGGTCGCGCCGGATCGCGGCCCGCTCATGCGCGGACGGCGCTAACGCCGCGCGGACGAACGTGGTTGAACTGCGCGACGCAACGACAACAGCCGAAGGGAGCGGAGCGTTCATGGCCACCTTGGGGGTGCTGCTCTTCGCCTATGTGCTCAGCCAGTTCTTTCGCGCCTTCCTGGCCATCGTGGCCAGCGAATTGACGCGCGAGCTGGGGCTCGACGCGGCGCAGCTGGGCTCGCTCTCGGCCGTCTGGTTCGCGGCGTTCGCTTTCGCGCAGTTTCCGGTGGGCGTGACGCTCGACCGCTTCGGCCCGCGCGGGACCATCGCGGGCTTCATGCTGCTCGCCGTCGCGGGCGCGACGTGGTTCGCCATGGCCCACAGCTTCGCCGACCTGCTCTGGGCCATGGCGCTGATCGGGGCCGGCTGCGCCCCGGTGCTGATGGGCAGCCTCTACTATTTCGGCAGGACCGCGCCGCCCGAACGCTTCGCCATGATGGCGTCCATCGTCATCGGGGTGGGATCCTTTGGCAACCTGCTCGGAGCGACGCCGCTGGCGCTCGCGGTGGCGCAGTTCGGCTGGCGGCCCAGCATCGGCGCGATCGCGGCCGTGACGGCGCTGAGCGCCGCCCTGGTGGCCGTGACGCTGCGTGATCCGCCCCGCCTCGCCTCCAAGGGTGGGCCGGACGGGATCGTGGACGGGCTGGTCGAGATCGCGACCCTGCGGCCGCTTTGGGCGCTGCTGCCGCTCGCGATGCTGAGCTACGCCGTGGTGATCGCGCTGCGCAGCCTCTGGATCGCGCCCTATTTCGCCGGGGTGCACGGCTTCGACGCCGCCGCCCGCGGCGAGGCCGCCACCGCCATGGGGGCCGCGATCTCCATCGGCGCCCTGGCCTACGGCCCCATCGAGCGATGGGCTGGCGGGCCCAAACGCGTGACCCTGGCGGGAAGCGTCGCCACCGGCGCGGCGCTGCTGGCGCTGGGCGTCCCGGGCTGGCTCGGTGCGCCGGCGGCCGTGACGCTCTATGTCGTGATCGGGGCGGCGGGGATGACCTACGGCATCCTGATGGCGCATGCGCGCCTGTTCTTTCCGCCCCATCTCTTGGGGCGCGGCGTGACGGCGCTGAACTTCGTGTTCATCGGCGGCGCGGGCCTGCTGCAGTGGATGTCCGGCCGCTTCGTGCAGGCCGGGATCGACCGGGGCGCCCCGCCCGCCGAGACCTATGCGGGCCTGCATCTCGCGCTGGCGGCGGCGCTGCTGCTGGCGACCGCCGTCTACGCGTTCGCCCCGGCCAGGCCGCAGCCGGCCTGAGCCTCAGGCCACCTTGCGGGGGACCAGCCGCTCGGACCCGAGCGCCTCGCGGACGCCGCTCTCGCCCAACTCGTGATACTCGGCGTCCTCGTTGACGTCCCAGATGTCGTAGAGCCGCTCGCCGGCCAGGATGTTGCGGACCGTCAGCATGGCGGTCATCATCGCGTGGTCCTGGTTGTTGTACTTGTGCATGCCGTTGCGGCCCACGAGATGCAGCGTCGGGAAGCGCGCCTCCAGGTCGAGCCGCACCATGGCGACATGGTCCTTGTACTCGTCGTCATACACCGGATAGGCCTTGGCCTGGCGCACCACGCAGGCGTCCACGACCTCGTCTTCCTGGACCAGGCCAATCTTGGCGATCTCGGCCTTGGCCAGCGCGATCAGTTCGTCGTCCGGAGCCGACCAGACGCCGTCGCCCTCGAAGCAGAAATATTCCAGCCCCAGGCAGGCGAGGGTCGGATCGGGCACCATCTCGGGCGACCAGGAGCGGAAGTTCTGGATGCGGCCGACCTTCACGGATGGATCGTGGATGTAGATCCAGTTGTCCGGGAAGAGATCCTGGCGCGTGGTGATCAGCGCCACGGTCAGGAAGTCGCGGTAGCGCAGCGCCCGCGCATGCAAGAGCGAGATCGGCGCCGGGGCGATCGCCCGGGTGAGCTCCGTGATGGGGGCCGACGAGATCACGTGGCGGGCCGTATGGGTCTCGATCGCGCCGTCGCCCTGGCGCACCGTCACGGTCCAGAGCTTCGCCGCCTCGTCATAGCGCATCGTGTCGAGGCTGCGGTCCATCAGCACCCGGCCGCCCTGCTCGCGCGTCTTGCGCGCCGCCGCGTCCCACATCATGCCGGGGCCCTTGCGGGGATACTGGAAGGACTCGATCAGCGTCTTGATGACCTCGCCGCCGGCCTGCGGCTTCGGCTTGCCCCGGAAGGCGCGCCCGAGCGCGTTCATGACGGCGCCGCCGAGGCTCAGCCCCTTGATCCGCTGGGCCGCCCAGTCGGCCGAGATCTCGTCGCAGGACATGCCCCACACCTTTTCGGTGTAAGTTTTGAAGAAGATGGAGAAGAGCCGCTCGCCGAAGGCGTTGCGCACCCACTGGTGGAAGGTCTTCGGGTTCTCGATCGGCCGCAGCTTGGCCACGCCATAGCTCAGCATGCACAGCGCGCTCTGGAGGACGCCGAGGTTCCACAGCGCCTCGAACGCCTTCAGCGGATAGGAATAGAGCTTGCCCTTGTAGTAGATGCGCGAGATGCGCGGGCGCTCGATGAAGTCGTCCGGCAGGATCTCCTTCCACAGGTCGACCACCTCCTTCGCCTTGGAGAAGAACCGGTGGCCGCCGATGTCGAACAGGAAGCCCTTGTAATTCACCGTGCGGCTGATGCCGCCGACCATGTCCGGGTCGCGCTCGATCACGGTGACGTCGCGGCCCTCCTTGGTCAGCAGGTAGGACGCGGTGAGCCCGGCCGGGCCCGCTCCGATGATGAGGACGTCCGTGTGCTGGGCGGCTGGGCTCTGGGTCATGACGCGCACCTTGCGAAGAGTCAGGCCTCGGCGGGAGCGAAGGCGAAGAACTTGTGTCCGGCGAAGCCCGCGAACGCCGCCAGGCCAGCCCCGACCAGCAGGTCGAAAAGCCGGGGCAGGGCGGGGACGCCATAGACGAGGGTCAGGAACACGCCGTAGCTGAGCCCCTGGGCCAGGAGCGCCACGGCCGTGTAGCGCAGCGCCTCGACGGGGGCCCTCCGGCCGCTCGCCGCGAAGGTGAAGGCGCGGTTGAGCCGCCAGGTGATGCAGGTCGCCACCCCCAGCGAGATCGCCCGCGAGATCTCCGGCGCCATGTGGCGGGCGTCCAGCACGCTGAAGATCGTGGCGTCCGCCGCGAGCCCCACGGCTCCGACGCCGAGAAAGCGGCTGAAGGCCTGGACGATCGGAAACGCCAGCAGGGCGCCCAGCGGCGTCGACCGGAACCGGGCCGCCCACGAGCCGAATCGCTGCGAGAGTCTGGCGAGCATGGAAGGGTGGGCGAGGGCCAGCAGCGGCATGGGATCCGTTTCGTGGTCGGCCAGGCTCAGCAGCGCACAAGCCAAAGTGACGGAAGGTTGTACAACCTGGATGGTTACATAGCCTCCCACCTCGGAATTTTCGGTAAACGGAGCCTCTGACCGACGGCTCTCCAGTCCTGAACGCCGCGTTAACGCGCTGCCGCTATGAAATCAGGACGCTGAGGCCCATCGCATGACCGACCTGACCTTCCGCGCGCACACGCCAGCCTCGCTGGACAGGATCTCGCCCTGGTTTTTGGTCTTCGCCGCCTGGGGCGCCGCCCTGCTGTTCGGGGGCCTGCCCCCCACCCTGGGGGTCGCTTTCCGCGACACCGACGACGCCATGCGGCTCGTGCAGGTGCGCGACCTTATGGCCGGGCAGGGGTGGTTCGACCTCGTGCAGCATCGGCTCGATCCCGCCAATCCCGTCCCGATGCACTGGTCCCGCCTGATCGATGCGCCGCTCGCGCTGCTGATCCGCGCCTTCGGGCTCGTCGCGGACGGGGCCGCGGCCGAACGCCTGGCGATGGCGACATGGCCGGCGCTCGTGCTGCTGGCCGCGCTGCTGGCCGTGCGCGCGCTCGCGCTGCGCCTGGGCGGTCCCAGGGCGGCTCTGCCCGCCCTCATGATGCTGGGCCTCGGCTTGTCGATGCTCTGGCAGTTCGCGCCGGGCCGGATCGATCACCACAACGTCCAGGCCGTGCTGACGCTCTGGATGTTTGCGACATTGCTCCAGGACGGGCCGGGCCACGCGGCCCGATGCGGCTTCCTCACGGCCCTCATGCTCGCGGTCGGGCTCGAGACGCTGCCTTATGCGCTGGCGGGCGCGCTTGTGATGACCGGGCGCTGCTTTGAGGGCGACGCTCGTCGGGCCGAAGCCCGGGCCTACGGGCTCGTCCTCGCCGTCGCCGTCACGGCGCTGACGGTCACGACCGTTCCGCCCGCGCTCTGGACGGCGGGCGCCTGCGACAGCCTCTCGCTCACTTATGCGGCGACCGCGGCGATCGGAGGCCTGGGCCTCGCCGCGCTGGCGTCGCCCCGCCTCCCGCAGCGCGCCCGGCTGGCCTGCCTGTGCGGCCTCGCCGGGGGGATCCTCGCCCTCTTCGCGGCGATCGAGCCGGCTTGCCTCAAGGGGCCTTTCGGCCAAGTGGACCGGCGCCTCTGGCCGGTCTGGCTCGACTATGTCGACGAACTCAAGCCCTGGACGACGATCTTCGCCGAAGACCCGGGCAGCGCCGTCATCATGGCGCTCGGACCGGCGCTGGGCCTGGCGTCGGCGGCCGACCTTCTGCGCGATCCCCGGCGCCGGCGGGACTGGGCCGTCCTGGCCTATCTGGCCTCGGCCCTACTCGCCTTCGTGGCGGGATGTCTCCAGATCCGGACAATGTTCTACGCCAACATCTTCGCGCTGCCGCTGATCGCCGCGGCGATCGGAAGGCGGGCCGAAGCGACCGCCTTCGCCGGCGGGTCCGCCCTCCTGGTCGCGCTGGCCGGCGGCCTGATGCTGAGCAGCACCACCTGGGCCGTCCTGGCCTCGGCCGTTCTTCCCGACGGCTCCGCCCCGGCGGACCACCCGCCCGGCGCCGCCGCCGCGACGGCGGCCTCCCGCCCCAGGGCCGGAGTGGACGATTCCGCATGCCAGGATCTCCGACAATACGATGTGCTGGCCCGTCAGGCGCCCGGCCTCGTGGTGAGCCCGCTGAGCCTGGGGCCCTTCGTCCTGGCGGGGACGCCGCACAGCGTCCTGTCGGCCCCGTATCACCGCCAGTCGCGCGGGATCGTGGACGGCGACGCCATTCTGTCCGCCCCGCCCGCCCTGGCGCTGGACAGGCTCCGCGCCCGGGGCGCCGCCTACCTGTTGCTCTGCTCCCGCTCGCCCCAAGCCCAGGATCATGATGGACTGAAGGCCCGGCTGATCCGCGGAGAGGCCGTGGCCGGGCTGGAGCCGATCCCGACCGGCGGAGCGTTGCAGCTATACCGCGTCGCGCCGCGCTGACCGGCGGCGGTCGCCGAGACCACGAGGAGCCCCCC